>PPDG01000315.1 GCA_002899795.1 Desulfobacteraceae bacterium
GCTCAATCGGTATGCCTCCGCTCGGTAAGCGTAACCGCCGGTAAGTTGGGGATCAATTTTGATGGCTTGAGTGAAATTATAGATGGCGCGTTCGTACCTATGGCTCTTCAGGTAGCCCAGGCCCAGCATCCGGTAGGCATCAGCTTTGGCGGGGACAAGATCAAGATATGTCTCGTAGTCTTGAATTACTTTGTCGTAATTTCCCTGGTAATAGTGGAGCAAACCCCGCTTCTCATAGGCTGCCGCCAGGGCAGGATTCAGCTCCAAAGCCTTGGTGTAGTATCCGATTTTCTTGTGGGTGGCGGAGCCTTTGACTCCAAGGTTGAAATACTTGATGGCATTGTCGCCATAGGCGGGTGCGGCGAGCAGCCAAAGTAATATGAAAAGGTAGATTGGCACTGTTTTCATGACATTATCTCTTGCTCACGAGGTAATTAATTTAGACGGCCACCTATTCATATAGTAAGACATTTCGCGGTTAATGAAAACCTCCTTCAGTAACAATCTTTTACTTCCTCGGGAGTCTCTTCCTTTTCCTCCTTTGGCTGGCAGCACATGGTCGTCATCCGGGCCATCATCTCAGAGCAATCGAAATCGCAGCATCCACTTTCCTGATCCCTCATC
Organism: Desulfobacteraceae bacterium; assembly: GCA_002899795.1. GTDB lineage: Bacteria > Desulfobacterota > Syntrophobacteria > BM002 > BM002 > BM002. The sequence goes on from PPDG01000315.1 coordinate 625, forward strand.
TTCTGCATCATCTCGGCAAAAGGCATACCCTCGCAGCAGTTAAAGAATTCTTCCCCAGTGTTTTTTCGTTTGTCGGCCATTTTGATTTCTCCTTTTTTCCTCTTTGTCTGTGTTTTCAAGCCACGTCACAATGAGCGTTTGTTTTGTCTATAAAGACGAAATGGGATGAAAATAGGTTACAAGGCAGGGTTAAGATAAGAGTAATCTCAAATGAAAGAAAGCTGGACCCAAGCGAAAGTGTGGAACCTCTTAAGGTGATTTTCAAAAGCAGATAGTTTGTGCGGTTGTGGCCAGACTATAGATTGAAGCTAAATTGCTCGAGATATGACTGTAACTTCTGTTTGTTTTGCACATCCAACGGTGGGCAATCATCAGGTCCCTTGACCCCTTGGACGGCCAAGGAGGCGAAGACCATGCAGGTAGGCTGGCCGCATTCACCACAGTTGGTTTTGGGCAGGAGCTTGAGGATTTCGAAGATGCGAGGTTGAGCCGGGGTCTCGAAGCTAGGCTCCATGGTGTCGCGCTTTAGCCAGGTTTCGTTGATCTCTCGCTTGAGCCATTCAAGAATTTTGTCGGCCTCCTTCTCGTCTTTGAGGGCATTGACGGCGATCTCCCGAGGATGAAGGGTGATGAGCTTGCCGTGAACCTTCAGAGTCAATGCAGGAGGGTCCTTTAAATACTGGTGGCCTCCAAGGACTGCATTCAAATAGGGGAGCACCTCAGTTACATCCTGGTCGAGGTGAGCAATACAGTGCAAGGATTGAAATTGTGGGTTGCACTCCGGGCGAAAGATCTCTTTGCGGTACCCTGTTAACAACATGGAACACCTTCTTGTGCAAGAGAAAGAAAAGCGATACAGGGTGATTCTATCTGTCAGTCTGATCTATATCTCTTCTTTTCTCTTGGTATTCCTCTTTGTTGATTTTGCCAAGTGCGTAGCGTTTGTCTAAAATCTCCCTGGCCGAGTCAGATGGAGCAATGGCAGGCGTAGTGGTTGCTCTGCGGTAGGTGGACCAGCCCGTCATGCAGCCCGTGCGTCCTCGCATCATGAAAACACACAGGACTATCATGGCAATAGGAAATATCCACCACCAACCAATGTCCGCCCAGAAAGCTTCGTATCCAGCCATCTGTATTACCTCATATGAGTCAATTTAGGTGGCAATCCTTTATGCCACCTTGTTGTTATTCTTCTATGGGATCGCAAACGAGCACGCTTCTCTCATCCACCTCAAAAGAGCAGTGTTCTTCCAGGATGGTTCGAAATTTTTTTCGTGCCCGATGCACCCTCACCTTGACGTTTGAGACGCTGATGTCCAATATCTCGGCAATTTCTTTTTGATTAAATGCCATGATGTCCGATAGTATGAGCACCGTGCGGTAATCTGGCGGCAGGAGGTCCATCTTGTCCTGGACACATTCTCCCATTTCTTGCTGTTCAAGTTCTTTTTGGACCACAGCCTCCTTGAAGCTTACTATCTCCTGCTGAATATTGCGTTGATTTTGAGAGGCTCTCTTCGACTGCCTATAGTGATCGTGGCAGTGATTGTATGCTATGCGGAATACCCAGGAAGATAGTTTGGCAGGATCTTTGACGCTGTTTAGATTCTTCTGAACTTTGATAAACGTTTCCTGAATCAGGTCATCTGCCACCCACTCATCCTTGACATAGGCCAGGATAAATTTTCTGACAGAGTCATAGTACTGATCGTAGATTTTCCAAAAGTCCATAGAAACACCGTTCAAGTTATAATCAGCATGAGCCGCCTGATTGGGAAGAACAAGGCAGGTCATATTTTTCTTCTGAGCCCATCATCTCATTGATGCTGTTTTTCAAGGCGATATGGGCTCCACTCTTGACCTTGCTGGCAAGATCCACCACTTCTTGAATTTCCTCTGATGTTAAACCAGCCACCCCGGCCTCATAGTACAGATGCTCAAAGCAGGGGATACAATTGGCAGCCGTGGCTGCCCCCAGCGCGATGAGAAGCTTGGTTTTTTCCTCCATGGTTAAATCCTCCTTTCCGTTTATTTTGTCTGTATGACGGAAAGGAGCTGCAAAAGGTTACACCCCGCAGTTTCCCTGTTGCATATTTACAAGACTTATTGTTTGCCTGAACTGTTTCTAAGGTCCTGGGGCTGATTGACACTATCTCCAAAATCATCTATATTCTCATTTCGTAATATACAGAGGATTGCATCGTGAAGCAACTCATCAAGGTCATGAAGGCCCTCTCCGACCCGAGTAGAGTGAAGATTGTTAAAATGCTTCAGCATAGAGTGATGTGCGTTTGCGAGATCCAGGCGGCCCTGGACCTGGCCCAGTCAACTGTGTCCAAGCACCTGCGAGTGCTTGAGGATGCCGGCTTGCTGAGGCACGAGAAAGAAGGTTTGTGGGTTAATTATCACCTCACGGATGGGAGCAGCAGTCCTTACGTCGCGAGCCTTCTGGGAAATCTGAAGCACTGGCTCGACGACGATCTAGAGATTGTCCATTTGGTGGAAATACTCCCTTCAATCAAGCGCGAAGAAGTTTGCAAGAAGTAATATTCGCTTATTATATCGCTATATAGAATTATAACGATGCGGATAAACCTCGCGGCGGACAGCGAGTGGCCACAATACACGCAAAGCCATGAGGTCCTACCGTCGGGTGAGTAATGAAATCTGGGCGTGCATATGAACATTGCCCGAATTCCTCCAGCAAAGGCATGAGGAGGTTCAAAGATGAC
>PPDG01000086.1 GCA_002899795.1 Desulfobacteraceae bacterium
AGCAGGCAATTCGTAAAATATCCGGGCTAGAGACCCCACCATCTGATTCCAGACCTGGAGGGGGCGGCTAGAAGCCGCCCCCTTTCTTTTTTTTTTGAGGGCGCAGCAACCTGAACGCTTCTAACCACAGAGGGCACAGAGAGGTGCAATTTCAGATTGTTGATTGTAGATTTCAGATTGCAGGACCGTGCATCTTTACCTGTGTCAATCTCAAGTCTCAAATATTCTTTTTGATCTTCGTGGTTAGATCTGGCTACAGCGTCGCTCGGTTACCCAGCCATTATTGCGAAATACGGTACTGGCAGATTTGCCTTTGAGGAGACTGCTGATAACTGCTGATAATGGTATCATTTTGTGTTAGAATACATGGGATCTGTTCCTGCGCTTTTTCTAACGGGGGTACGCTTGGCTACCGCGAAGGGGTGTGGGGACTGAATCAGGCAAGACAAACATAACACCATAGCAGTTTTTCAGCAAAAGTCGTCTTTTGCAGCTTTTGCTGGGCAGTCTATGAAAAGATGGCTTAGAGACTTGCGTCGGCCTCTGAGTCCGGGCTTTCCGGTCTGCTGGCAGTCGTATTTCTGGAAGGATGTAGGCAGTCATGTTTAATATTGGTGACCTAGCCGTGTATCCAGCTCACGGCGTTGGGGTGATTGAATCCATCGAGAGCAAATTGATCTCTGACCGCAAACAGGATTTTTATATCATGCGTATTCTGGACAACGGCATGATCATAATGATTCCTCTGGATAACGTGGATAGCGTGGGCTTGCGTCAAGTGATAGATGCCGATCAGGTGCCACATATATTCGCGATTCTCAAGGAAAGAGAGATCGTACCGGACAATCAGACCTGGAACCGGCGCTATCGTGAGTACATGGATAAGATCAAGACTGGCTCCGTGTTCGAATTGGCTGAGGTTTTGCGTGATCTCTTTATCCTTCGTGAGGATAAGGAACTCTCCTTTGGTGAGCGAAAAATGTTGGACACTGCCCGTAGCCTTCTGGTGAAAGAGATGTCCATAGCCCAAGATTTGGATGAGAGCCAAGTGGAAAAAGACATTCACGGTATTTTTGGTCATGAGATCTGAAAGGTGTGGACAGACCAGTCATGTGTGGGGCGAGAAGGAGGTGATTCCACGGGCCACACTCGTTTTTTGAGGCATACATGTTGCTTCATTTTTCAGGTCTGGCCCTTGAAGAAAAATCAATAATAGAAAGGAGGTGAGTACACTGTGAATACAGCCCAGACGATTCTCCGTCTGCTTCTGGTTGTGGCTTGTTCGGTAAGTGGATATCTGCTGGCCTCGCATCTGCCAATTACACACACCTTGGGTATTTGGATTAAGTGGGTAGGGGCACTCGTCGGATTCATTTTTGCACTTCTTGCATTATCCATAGAAAAAATCATAAAAAAAGCTCCACTCAAGGTGATCTTCGGCGGTACCTTCGGTCTTTTTCTAGGACTGGTAATTGCCCAATTGCTGGGTTATGCCTTCAGCGGCCTGCAGAATAGCGCCGTCCGCATATCCATTTCGGTGATTTTGAGCTGTGTCTTTGGTTACATGGGCCTGGTTTTGGGGGGCAAGAAAGTGGAGGAATTCAGATGGCCGGGTTGGGGGTTTTTTGCCAAAGGGTCGCAGAAGAAAGATGGCGGCAAGATTCTCGATACCAGTGTCATCATTGATGGGCGTGTTGCCGATATTTGCGAAACCGACTTTTTAGAAGGTCCACTGGTCATCCCCCAGTTTATTCTGCAGGAACTGCAACACATCGCCGATTCTGCCGACAGCCTTAAGCGCGCCAGAGGGCGAAGGGGCCTCGACATCCTCAATCGTATGCAAAAGGGTGATACTGTCGAGGTGAAAGTGGTGGACGACGACTATCCGGACATCAAAGAGGTGGACGCCAAGCTCATCGCCCTTGGCCGGGAGATGAATGCCAAGATTGTCACCAACGATTTCAATCTGAACAAGGTGGCGCAGCTCCAAGGGGTGCCTGTTCTCAACATCAATCAACTGGCCAATGCCCTCAAACCGATGGTTCTACCTGGCGAGGTGCTTCACCTGCAGATTATGCGGGAGGGCAAAGAGCAAGGGCAAGGCGTTGCCTACTTGGACGATGGCACCATGGTGGTGGTTGAGAATGCCAGTAGGCATCTTGGTGAGGAGGTGGAAGCCTCGGTAACCAGCATCCTCCAGACTACTGCTGGTCGCATGATTTTTACCACACTAAAAGAGGAACAAAGACAGCGCCGTCATTAGTTGCGCCGACGGTGCGGCCATCTTTTCCGCCTAGGTAGACAAACGACGGCGGTGCGACGAGCAACGAATCGACACGGAGATACGGCGAACCGGCGAAAAGACTGTTGTTGCTGTAAGTCATATTTTTCGCCGTGCCGCCGTGTCACCCATTCGCCGTTTCGACTGAAGGGGAGTGTGTCCGAATATAGGTTCGAAGTCTCTCAGCAAGATGCAGGCTCTAGGCTTGACGTGTTCTTGAGCCGCATGGACCTAGAACTTTCTCGCAATCAGATTCAGCGATTTATTGAGCATAACCTAATACTGGTTGACGGTGAGCCACAAAAGCCGAGCTATCGCCTGAGATCTGGAGAACAGGTCTCCATATCTCTGCCTCCACCCCAGCCTTCTGACCTGACTCCTGAACCCCTCTCTCTGGACATAGTTTTTGAAGACGAGCATCTAATCGCCATCAACAAACCGCCTGGCCTGGTAGTCCATCCCGCCAGCAGCCATGGTAAACCCACCCTCGTGCATGGCCTTCTCCATCATTGTGACCAGCTGGCAGACCTGGGGGGGCCGTTGAGACCAGGCATTGTACATAGGCTGGACAAGGATACCAGCGGAATTTTGGTGGTGGCGAAGAACAATCCCGCCTACCGCCATCTAAGTAGCCTATTTCAGGAGAGGCACGTCCACAAGGAGTACACTGCTCTGGTTTATGGTCGGCTGCACCAGTCCTCTGGCAAATTCACAGCTCCTATTCGGAGACATCCAAAAAATCGCAAGAAGATGGGAATCGTAGCCGGCGGCCGTGAGGCCTTCACCTCCTGGTGGTTAGAGGATGGGTTTGGGGACGTTTCTGTGGTGAAGGTGGTGATCAAGACCGGTAGGACCCATCAGATCCGGGTACATTTTGCCCACGGTCATCATCCAGTGGTGGGAGATAGCACCTATGGCGGCAAAAAGAGGGTTCAATCTGTACAGAATCCCCTGGTGCGCGCTCGCCTTAGCAAGGTGAAGCGCCAAATGCTCCATGCCCGCAGGTTAGTGCTGGAGCACCCCGCCACCGGAAAAACCCTCGACCTTTCGGCACCGTTGCCGGAAGACATGAG
>PPDG01000368.1 GCA_002899795.1 Desulfobacteraceae bacterium
CTAACCTCCAACTTCTTTATTGTCCTCTGTCCTCTGTCCTCTGTCCTCTGTCGTCTGATCTCTGACCTCTTTCCCTATGCTCCATGCCCTATGCCTTCTACCTCCTCCACATTCCTTAACCTGTCTCCTGTTCTCTCTTCTTCAGAAGGGCCTCAGCTATAATAAGGTCTGTTGGCGTAGTGACCTTGATATTCTCCGGAGATCCCGGGACCAAATGCACCGACACTCCCAGACTTTCCACCAGGGCAGCATCGTCAGTGACCATCATCTTATCCCGGGAAGCCTTCTCATACGCTAACCGCAAGAGGCTTGCTTGAAAAGCCTGGGGCGTCTGCGCCAACCAGATGGTTTCGCGTTCCAAGGTCTCAGCCACCACTTCTTCTTTAGCCCTTTTCACAGTGTCACCTGCAAGTACGGCTGCTAGTGCGGCACCATGGCGATTGGCGGCCTCCAGCACTGCCCCCAGTAATTCGACACTTACGAGCGGCCGCACGCCGTCATGAACTACAACCAGTTCACAATCACCTGGGACTGCCTCGAGCCCACGGGCCACGCTATCTTGACGTTCCGAACCACCGTCCACCACCCCGAGCAACTTACGACAAGGATAGGGTCCGAGAACACGCTCCTTCAGGGCTCGGCGCTGTTGAGGGGCTATCACGAGCACCACCCCGTCAACCTCAGGGCTCTTCTCAAACACTCCAAGTGTGTGGGCGAGAACAGGCATTCCTTGCAGCTGCAGAAACTGCTTTTCAACAGTTCCACCCATGCGCCGTCCCTCACCAGCGGCTGGAATTATGGCAACAACACGCATAACTGTTCTACTCTTCCGAAACGATGGGGATGAAATTATCCTAATAGTTGCATACCTACAACGCAGCGGGAACGCACTCTGGCGCGTCTTTCTTCGACATAGGTAGGCAACATTAGGGTTTACAGGGGCATGAGGATTCTGTAGACAAAAAAAAGAGAATAGAGCAGGTAATAAGCCGAGTTCTGTTTCCTTCGGGGATCACTCCCCAATGGACAATGATCATTCATCTAGGACCACGATTACTCGCAGCCTCAAGCGACCTACCCGAGAGCTTGGGCGGGCCACCCTCAACGCTCTCCTATTTGGTCTTGCTCCAAGTGGGGTTTGCCGAGCCTCCGATGTCACCACCGGAGCTGGTGAGCTCTTACCTCACCGTTTCACCCTTACCTCGGGAAACAAACGTTCCCCAAGGCGGTCTGCTTTCTGTGGCACTTTCCTTCCCGTCACCGGGACTGGGCGTTACCCAGCACCTTGCCCTATGGAGCTCGGACTTTCCTCTCCCCCGGCTGCCGAAAAACGGCAAGCACGGGGCAGCGATCATTTGACCTACTCTATTCTCACCGCATCAAGCGATATGTCTCTCTATCTCCCCCCTGCAGGCCACGATCTATGGCCTCATTCGCCAACCGATCAGCCTGTTGATTCAATTCACGGCCTACATGAAAAATAGCATAATCGTCAAACTGCTGCAATCTTGACACGGCCTGGTCAAACAATGACCGCAATCGAGGATTGCGCACCTTATACTTGCCGCTTAACTGTCTCACCACTAGTTCAGAGTCCGAAAATATCTCAATCCGCTTGACACCCAGGTCTACCGCAGCCTCCAGTCCCCTTACAAGGGCCCGGTATTCTGCTTCATTATTAGTGCCATTGTCGAGATAGCGACTTAGTTCAAAAATCTGTTCACCCTTCTCGTCCAGAAGGACCACTCCTGCTCCGGAGGGACCCGGATTGCCCCTTGAAGCCCCATCGCAGTAAAGGGAAACACTCATCATTCGCGTGCCAGGCCACCCTTCCTGGCTATCAGCCGCAGGGTCAGTCCATTCTTCACAGCAACGTAGGTGTTCAGCGACAGCCTGGAAGAGGCGGCGCACATCTTTCCTGGTAAGATCGGGAAATTCGGCTCGGAGTAACTCAGTGGGCAAACGCTCACCCAGCAGCTCGAGAACCCGAATGAGCCGCTGACGATCAAGTGCGATTCTTGAACCCATTACTCCAACTCCCCCAAAACCTGGGACGACTGCTTATATGCCTCGTGACCTGTCCAATAAATAATCCGCAGGCAATTGGGACAGTTCATCATCTTTTCATTTCTTTGCAAATCGATAAAGGTCTGCGGGGGCAAGTTCATGTGGCAAACCCCGCAGGTGCCTCTATTCACCGGGGCCAGCGCCACACCAGCTCTTTTATCTCTTAGAAATCGGTACTTATTCAGCAAATCTGAAGGAATTTTGGGTTTGAGCTGCTCCTTCTGTTCTTCAAGACTCATAATCAGCGCATCTGCCTTCTTCGCCTCCTTTTCAAGCTGGGCACCCTCCTCTTCTAGTTTCTTGCTGGCCTCAGCCACCAACAGCTTGTGCTCCCGGATCTGCCTATCCAGATCATCGGCGCTCTCCATCTGCTCGATGATCTGGTCTTCACGCCCTCGAACAAGCTCTTCAATGTCATCGATCTCTTTCAAGCTGGCCTGATACTCCTTGTTGCTCTTGACCTCCAAAAGCTTCTGCTTGCTCTTGGCTTTTCGCCCTTCTAGGTCCTCCACCTCTACCTCCAGATCCCGCCGCAATTTCTTCCCAGACTCCAGTATCATCTTTTTGTCTTCCAGCCTCGCCTCAGCCTCCTTTTCTTTCTTTTTCAGCGCGGCGATCTCCTTGGGAGCGCGAGCTTTGTGCTCCGCAAGAATCTTGATCTTTCTTTCGATTTCCTGAAGCTCAATAAGTAATTGTAACGTCTCTTGCAAGGCATTCCTCCAGATCTTTTTTATTGCAGTTATACAACTTTTGCGATTGCTGATTGTGGGGTTCAAACTTTAGATTGAAGCAAGTCCAAGCGTGCAGTTCATAACATGCCGCAATCCGCAATCTGAAGATGTTGCCCAACTACTAGGATTGGCTTCCAACCTTGGCACAAAAAAAAGGGTGCAGCCTGTGTGGCGCACCCTTTTTGCCGAGTCTCTCGGAATTTCGGCCTCAGATTGTGGGACCGATCCCTGTTCCCCGCCGAGAAACCATATCTTCTTCTCAACGGGTCGAGAAAATTCACGCTCTGGTTTGACTCCAATCTTCATAACGCAGTAACTGGTGGGCCCACCTGGATTCGAACCAGGGACCGACCGGTTATGAGCCGGTGGCTCTGCCAGCTGAGCTATGGGCCCTTTGCCTCCACCTCTAGCCCGGATATTTCATGAATCACTTGCTGCGACCACGGATATGGCCGTCCTTCCTGGCGTCCTCGGGTGTCGGTGCCTGCGACGTACCGTTCAGGTACGCCTCGGAACCAACACCCTGCGGTTGCCAGGTGGCACGCCCATCTTC
>PPDG01000538.1 GCA_002899795.1 Desulfobacteraceae bacterium
AACTCTCATTAAATTAGTTGCCTTACGCCTTGTGCCTTAAGCCTTACGCCCTGGTTCTACTGGCTACTGGACACTGGCTACTTGGTCTATGGCTCTTATGACAAAATGACCGCCCAACACCTGATATTTTACGTACCACCGGGACCCCAGGCTGCTTTGAGTACGCCGCCGCTGATCCTTGATATGATCAGCAGAAGGATAAAGGTGATCACAATCATGAGAAAGGCCATGGCGGCGGCGATTCCGAACTCCATGCCTCGGTGCCAGTTCAAATAGATTCCTATGGGCAGGGTCTCCCATCCTCCTTTATAAAGGAAGATCGCAGTAGAAATCTCCTGAAACGCCATGATGAAGAACATCACCACGCCCACCAGCACCCCTTTGAGCAGCAACGGCAATGATATATTGAAAAAAGTTCTAATTTTACCTGCGCCCGATACTTCGGAGGCCTCCTCCAGCGAAATATCCAACTGCAAGTAAGAGGCATGAGCCATCCGCAAAAAGTACGGGAGCCGCCGGGCAAACAGGGCCAGCGCCATGATGATCCAATAGTCGGCTAAGGGTACGGGTGTCGTTTTCCAAAATCCCAGGAGATAACTGACCCCCACCGCGATACCTGGGAAAGCCAGCATTAGGGTGATTACAAAGTCGAGCGCATCCCTTCCCGGCATACGGGTGCGGACGATGAGATAGGCGGCAGGAAGCCCGAAAACGATCCCGAAAAGCAGGGCTATCAAACTGAACTTGAAAGAGTTCATTATCAGGCCCGGGCTTTCCAGAAGGATTAGTCTGAAATTTTCCAGTGTCCAATAGCTTGGAAATGGCTCAAGCACCCATCTTCTTGAAAAAGCGGCTAAGCCCAGCACGATCGGAATGAGCAAAACGAGGAGGGCAATAAAAATCATGTACACATACGAGCCCACTTTCACCAACGGGCTTGGCTCGATCACTCTCCCTTCAGCCGTTGTCCCTTTCGACAGCCCAGTATACTTTTTCCTCTCCACCCACCACCTGGCGAGCAAAAAGAGGGTAATACAAACGATTGAAGAAACCACCACCGCCACGATCCCCATGTACTTGCGATGCATATCGGTAAAGTGATAGGCGATATTGATGTAGGCAACTGAAGGGAGAAAATCCACCTGCCCCAAAATCAACGGCGTCAGCCAGTCCGTAAAGGGCCAGAGGAAGACGATGACAGCCCCCGCCAGATAGGTTGGGGTGCAGAGAGGCAAAGTGACTGTGAGGAATCTCCAAAAGCCGCTCGCTCCCTCGACTTCGGCGGCTTCTTCAAAGCAGGGGTCTATGTTGGTGAAACCTGCGGAAAGACTAAGGACGATAAAAGGGAGCATGTGCAGGGATTGAACGAATACCAGCCCGTGAAGCCCATAGATGAAATTTATGGGTTCCTTGATCAACCCCATATCTATAAGGAGCAGATTCACAGTGCCAAATCTGCCGAAAAAGATGATGAAGGCAAATACGCCGGCGTAAGCGGGCAAAACAATGGGCAAAAGGATGAGGGCTGTGAAAACTGTCTTTCCCCTTTGTCTGTATCTCGCCAGGATGTAGGACAGGGGTATCCCGAACAAAGTGGTGGTCAGGAGCACCAGAGTGCTCAGAAACAAGGTATTTCCAAAGGTTTTAAGATAATACGTGTCTTTGAAGAATTCCAGGTAATTGCTTATGCCCCAGCCGCCGGTTCCGGCGATTTTGAAACTTTCCACCAACAGAATTGACAGCGGATAAAGCACGAGGAAGGCAATAATCGACCACAGGAGTGTTGACAGCAAGATATTGCCGCGAGTCACATTATATCCTTTCCTATCTACAACAGAACGTACGGGCGAGCGGTGGCTCGCCCGTACGTCAATCCCGGAGAGTATTCTGATTCTACCTTATCGTTACGGCGCCACAAGCAGAGCGCGTGCCTTGGATGCAGCCAAGCGGGCTGCCGCATACGCACCATCAATCTCGAAGAGCTTTCTGGCTTCCTTTATCTTCGCCTCAGCCTTCTTCACCTTCATCTTCTGGGCTTTCGCCGCTTGAATCTCTCCCTCAACTTCCTCTATCAGGAAAAGACTGCTTTTCAACTCGCCCCACTTTCGGTAGATTTCGTACTCATATTTGCGGTTGACTTCGTCCCATCTCTTGGTGGCAAGATCCAGGTCGTATTCAATAAACCCGACATCCAGATCCCAGAACGAATCAACTCCCAGCGCCTTCTCGGCGTGCTTGGCCATGGTGACGCCTTCTTTTTCCCACACCGAAAATTTAATGTCCGACCTGGCGGCGAAGTAACGACCCTCCAGCACGTATTTTTGTCCGTCCATGCTGAATAGCCAGTCCAGGAAGATCTTCCCGATCTTTTCGTTGGGCGCGCCTTTCAGCAAAGCCACGGCCTCCGGAACCAGGATCGTTTTTTCCGGGAGCAAATCCCGGACGGGATAGCCATCTTTGCGCGCCGCCATCGCGTTCATTTGCGGCTGCGCCACCCCGATGGGAACTTCGCCGCGCTTCACTAGGTTGGTCGTATCTGTGCTGCCGGTGGAGAAGCGGGCTAACTGCGCCGCCAACAACCTAAGATATTTCCAAGCCTCCTTTTCTCCAAATCCCTGTATAAGGATTTCTATGGCTTCATGCATGGTGCCGGAGGCGTACGGCAGTGTATGTACGATGTTTCCCCTGTAGATGGGGTTGAGCAGATCGTTCCACGTTTTCGGCGGCGGCAGCCTGAGTTTTTTCAAAACCTTCTCGTTGTAAAGATTGGTGACGATCCAGGGTGCGAAACAGGTCCAATAATCATCTTTATCTTTTACCTTCATGCCGTGCCATTCGGCGGGAACCTTATCCCAATTCTTCGGTCTGTAAGGGATAAGCAATCCGTCTTGCTTTAAGACTTCATGCGCTGGAGCGCCTGCGCCCAGGAAGATGTCGGCATCAGGTTTGCCACCCCATATTCTCACTTTGTCCACGCAGACCGGCCATCCGCCCGGCCGTACGAAGGTGATGTCCACGTCCTTACCGTAGGTCTTCTTATAATACGCCTTGAAACCCTCGGTTAGACTGGCGGACAACTCTTTGTAGACGGGACCGACCCAGCCGAGTTTGTCTGCGGCTTGCGCTTTCGCGGCAAAGTTTGGCACGAGCAGCAGCGCCATCGCCAGGACAGCGAAGATTGTTATGGCCAAGGTTTTCTTTCTCATTTTGACCTCCTTTCGATGTCATACCTGAAAAGACAAAAAACAAGTTGTTGTCAGTCACCTCCTGTCGTAGTAGTTTCCTTCGTCTTTTATAACTCGACACCTCCTCCTGAAAAGAGTCTTATGCTTAAATTGTATTCAAG
>PPDG01000617.1 GCA_002899795.1 Desulfobacteraceae bacterium
AGAAAAATCCCCCATGTCAGTTAATGTCAGTTAAGGGGGATTTTTAATTAGATAAATCGCGGTAGATGCTGGTGGGCCGTGAAGGAATCGAACCTTCAACCTACTGATTAATAGTCAGTTGCTCTGCCTAGTTGAGCTAACGGCCCGATTGAGATCGTGTTTGACAATTCTAGGTGCCCAAAAAAAGTGGCGCGCCCGGCAGGATTCGAACCTGCGACCTGCGGATTCGAAGTCCGACGCTCTATCCGGGCTGAGCTACGGGCGCGCAAAGAAAGAACAGGTTTGCTTATAGGAAATCGGTTCCTAATTGTCAAGGTTTTATCGCAAAGCGCATAGCGTTTCGAACGAGAAAGGCGACTGCGCCCTCAGGTTTGATATCATTTCTCGCATACTGCCCCTGCTTTCCTTTTGCCGTTCACCGCTCACTGCTTACCATTACGTCTCGCTTGACTGGGGTAGTCCCTTTTGTTAGATTTTTTCACATAGGCGCGACTGCTATAAAAAAAAGGAAAGCGGTTCTTGACTGTGCCGCTTGGAGACACTAGGAGGAGCCCCATGAAACTACAGGGAAAGAAAATAATCGTTCTCGTAGAGGACCTCTACCAAGAGATGGAAGCATGGTATCCTTTGCTGAGAATGCGGGAAGAAGGTGCTGAGGTTACCACTGTTGGTACGGAGGCGGGCGTGACTTACAAGAGCAAGGGAGGGTACCCGATTACGTCGGATGTAGCTTCCCGTGATACTGATGTCAACGAATACGATGGGATTATCATCCCTGGCGGATATGCTCCCGACCTTATGCGTAGACATCCGGCCACAGTGCAGTTGGTCAAAGACGGTTTTGAGCAAGGAAAAGTGGTGGCTGCCATCTGTCATGCGGGCTGGATGCTAACTTCTGCAGACATCGTCAGAGGTCGGAAGGTCACCGGTTTTTTTGCTATTCGGGATGACCTGGTTCATGCTGGCGCTGAATATGAGGATGCAGAGGTGGTTGTAGATGGTACTTTGATCACCTCCAGAAAGCCCGACGACCTGCCGGCTTTCTGCCGGGAGATTATTAAGGCACTTTCTTAGAGTGTCGGTTGTCCGTAGTCAGTCGTTCGTTGTCCCAACAGGTATTGGCTGCGAGGCACGGGTTATGCATAAGAGATCTAATTTCAACAACAATTTAGAGATTGACAGGTGTGGGTAGGATAGTTATGCAAGCGGGACATTATTTCCACGTGCTGACCGGCTCCTGTGGTCGGTGGTTTTTGCAGAAGTTTCACCGACTGGTAGACATCCTTGGTTTTTTTGTGGTGTGCCTCAAAACGACCTTGCGCTATAGACATACCGGTCAGAGGCTTATGGCTCGCACCTTTATCCAGCAAATATATTTTACTGGAGTCCAGTCGTTAGAGCTTATCTGTCTCATAGCGCTCCTGGTGGGCGGGTTGGTAGTTATCCAGGGTATTGCCCAGCTGACCAGGGTGGGTAGCAGAAATGTTTTGGCATCCTTGCTGACTGTGGTGATTATCCGGGAAGTGGGGCCATTGCTTACTGCGGTGGTGGTAACCCTAAGATCAGGCTCAGCCATCGCAATTGAAATGGGATACATGACAGTACTCAGGGAAATTGAAAGCCTCGAGATGCAGGGTATCGACCCACTGCATTTTCTCACCTTACCCCGCCTCGTGGGGGTTACCGTATCGGTGATTTGCCTGATCGTCTTTTTTAACATAGTGAGCATCTTTGGTGGATTCGTCGTAGCCTGGACTTTAGTTGACGTTCCATTTTGGGCGCTTTTCAGTGATCTCGCCCATGAGCTCAACGGCATTGACATCATTGTCGGCTCAGTGAAAGCGTTTGTGTTCGGCTTAACCATCGCTTTGGTCTGCATGTATCATGGGTTCAGGACGGGGGAGGCGATTACTAACATTCCGCCGCAGGTGTCTCGAGCCCTGGTGGACTGCTTCATGTTGTGTATATTTTTCAACGTACTGATTTCGGCCCTGTTCTACCTCTGATCGAGGGCATGGGGTATTACGGGAAGACAGACCCTCATACATAGACTTAGGTTGGAAGTTGTGAAAGCATCGATTATTGCCAGTGAAAATATGGAGTACTGTGAAGAAGATGGTACTTGTCTCTTCAGTGAGCTGTCGTTTCGTCTGGAGAGGGGGCAGAGAGGTGTGTTGCTGGCTGACCCTCACCGATGCGCCACTATACTGCTAAAAATCTGTGCAACTTTAGTTTCACCGACCGATGGTCAAATTTCCTGGTTTGGTCAGAGCTCGGATCAGATGGATGGGCCGGGGTTATACAAACTGCGGCGGCGAATTGGCTTTGTTCATCGAGAGACATCTCTGATCAGCAACATGACAATACTGGACAACATAAGTTTGGGTCTTCAGTACCATGAGGAGATGGTTCGGGAGCAGTCCTACGATAGGGTGACAGAGCTGCTGAAGCAGTTCGAGCTCTATGAGTATCGTTTTTTGCGACCGGCTGAGCTCACGTTTGAGCAACGCCGCCTGGCCGTTTACGCCAGGGAACTGGTTAAGAAGCCACAGCTTTATCTTCTGGAACACCCCTCTCTGGATCTGGGGGAGCGGGTCTACAGCTTGCTGTTAGATGTTTTCAAAACCTGCAGTATTGAAGACGGTTGCGCTTTTTTGGTGGCGAGCATAGTGCCTGAAGTTATCAATAGATGGGGGGACTGGGTACTGGTCTTTGACAAAGGTCGGTGTCACCACTTTGAAGTGGGTCAGTTCGATCCCTCGATCTACCGGGAATCAATGAAGAGGCGCGGTGCGCTTTTGTCCAGAGAATGGAGAGGTGAATGAGGCTCCAATATAGCACCATGGAAAGGATGACCGGGGCGTTTATCCTCCTGACCCTGATAGTCTTCTTATTCACGGTGGCCGTGGTGGGCCGTGGCAAGAATTGGTTTCGTAAACATGTCGTCTATTACACCGCCTTCGAAGAAGGTTATAATCTTGTCTCTGGCTCGCGGGTAAAGCTTTTAGGAACGGATATCGGCAGCGTGACGGATGTGCTGCTGACGACAGGCAACAAGGTTAAGGTTAGGGTCAAGGTATTGGCCGAGTATGCCTCTCGTATTCGAGCCAATAGTGTGGCCACTGTGGAAAGTCCGACAGTTATCGGCAGCGAGTACATTAATATCAGACCTGGTACTTCAAAGGCAGCTGTCATTCCACCCGAGGGGATGATCCCTACCAAAGAAAAGAAGAAATTTACCGAGTACCTGGAAGAGTACGAGATTGGTGCGAAACTGGAGCACATTGGTAAGATTTTAGAGGATCTGGCGCTGATCACTGATCAACTCAAGGATCCGAA
>PPDG01000522.1 GCA_002899795.1 Desulfobacteraceae bacterium
CCTGGGTTCCACAGAGATAGCCCGCGCCAACTGGGAGCACTTCGCTGTGGGCGCGGCTATTGGCGGTGTCACTCTCATCTGCGGCGAGAACGTCTGTGGTATCGACCCGGCGCTGGAGCTTAACAAAGACGGCAAGGTAACCAGTGCGCCTGATATGGACCGACGTATTGAGCAGTATCGACGCTACCATCAAGGCTACGGTGAAATGTTGGTGCAGATGAATGTTGAGGATACCAGGCTTGGTGTCGCCGAGTACATCATTGACAAGCACGGCCTGGACAACATAGAGCTCAAATGGGGTCAAGGGGCCAAATGCATAGGCGGCGAGATTAAAGTTGGCAGCTTGGAAAGGGCCCAGGAACTACAGAAACGTGGCTACATTGTAACTCCGGATCCCTCCTCCCCTACGCACCAGAAAGCGTTCGCCAGTGGCGCCATCAAGGAATTCGAGCGCCATAGTCGACTGGGATTCATCGACGAGGAAGACTTCTACGCCGAGGTCGATCGCCTCAGGAAGCTCGGCTTTAAGCGCATTACCCTCAAAACAGGCGCTTACCCTTTGCGCGAATTGGCAATGGCCATCAAGTGGGGTTCCAAGGCGAAAATAGACCTGCTTACCATTGATGGAGCACCCGGAGGCACGGGCATGTCTCCCTGGCGTATGATGGAAGAATGGGGCATCCCCAGTCTCTACATTCACAGCATGGCTTACAAGTTCAGCAAGATTTTGGCTGACAAGGGCGAGAGAGTTCCTGACCTGGCATTCGCAGGAGGATTTTCAAGTGAAGACGGTATATTCAAGGCACTTGCCCTAGGCGCGCCGTTTGCGAAGGCGGTTTGTATGGGCCGGGCATTGATGATTCCGGGAATGGTGGGCAAGAACATCACCAAATGGATTGAGAAATCCGATCTTCCCAAAACGGTAAGTCAATTCGGGACCACCCCGGAAGAGATCTTCGTATGTTGGGAGCAGGTTGCTGATATCGTGGGCAAGGATGAGATTAAGAATATCCCGCTTGGGGCCATAGGTATTTTCAGCTACGCTGACAGGCTCAGGGTGGGTCTCCAGCAGCTTATGGCTGGTGCCCGTTGTTTCTCGCTGCCGGCCCTTTCCCGAAAAGAGCTGATGTCGCTTACCGAGGAGTGCGCCAAGGTGACCGGTATTCCTTTCGTCACTGAGTGCTACCTGGAAGAAGCCATGGCAGTGCTGAACAGTTAAATCGATTCTCAAGCAGAACAAGAGGAGATCCAGCTACGCTGGGTCTCTTTTTTTGAGGACAGTGACCTTCTTTTGCGTTTGCTCACGTCATTTGGCCACTAAACGTGGCCGTCAGTACGCTACGCTGTCATTTGTGGTCATTTATTGTAACGACCTAATGACGGGCGCAGCCCTAATGACAACGAAGCGCACATGCGCGCAGTGTAATGACTTGCCGGTGCCCTCTGGCCTCTGACTTCTGATCTCTCTCTTTTTACCCTATGCTCTATGCCCTATGCTCCATGCCACTATTCCGGAATATTCGGCAGTGTGGTTATCTCGCCCTTGTAATTTCTCAAGGTGTACTCTTTCTCGTTCTTGTCCACAAAGTAGTAATCGGGCATCAAAGGAACCTTGCCAATATTGGTGGCTATAACGTACATGGGTTGGGCCAACCCTGTGGTGTGGCCGCGAAGTGCATCTCGAATGAGCTCGGCTCCCTTTTCAACCGGCGTGCGAAAGTGGTCAATTCCTGGGGCCGGCTCGCAGTAGAAGACGTAGTAAGGGCGAATCCGCACCGCCAAGAGTTTCTGGTGCAACTCCCTGAAGCTGTCGACGTCGTCGTTTATTCCTTTTAACAAGACTGCCTGGTTCCCTACGTTAACCCCGCACGAGAGGAGATCGTAGACTGCTTCGGCCGTCTTCTCGGTGATTTCATTGGCATGATTGCACTGGGTGTTTATCCAGATTGGTACCTTGTGGTATCCGCTCAATATCTTCTTGAGACCAGCGGTAATTCGGTGCGGCAGCACTATAGGTGCTCGCGTGCCAAAGCGGATCATCTCGATATGGGGGATCTCCCGCAGCTTGCGAATGAGGTATTCGATCCTTTCGTCTGAGAGGATGAAGGGGTCGCCCCCGGTGATAAGGACATCGCGAATCTCTTCATGCTCTTGGATCCACTCAAGACCTTCGTCCACATCCATTCTCAGTTTGAGATCTCGGTCCACCACAAGTTCTTTGCGGAAACAATGGCGGCAATAATTGGCGCACACATCGGTAACTGTAAAAGCTATGCGGTCATAGTACTGCCTGGCAATGCTGTCGGGCCTTACTTCTTCAGTGTCGCGATTTTCTTTCCAGATCAGATAGTTTGGGATGCCGTAACGGTTCTCTTTCTCCTTTACCGACGGTACGACCTGTTTTCTAATTGGGCAGTTGGGATCATCCCGATCCATCAAAGAAGCAAAGTAGGGAGTAGTACCCCACTTGGTGTTGAGTGTTGTTATACCCTCTTCTTCTTCAGGGGTGACGTTGACGTATTCTTTGAGTTTTTCGAAGGTATTTACACTGTTTTGCAGTTGTTCGATCCATTCTTCCATTACGGTTATCTCCTTTGTCACTATATCTATTTGGTGGGCGATGCCCACCCTACATTCCTATTTGGAGTGTTGCAGTGTTGGAGTATTGGAGTGTTGAAGCAAAGCTCAAAATCATGGAGTTCTGTATCTTAGATTTTTCCATTACTCCATTACTCCAGTGCTCCATTACTCCAACTTTTTCGTGCCTCCTGACTCCTGTCTTCTAACTCCTTCCCTTCACATTTTCAAATACTTCTCATGCTCTTTCGGAGTAACATGAGTTCGGTGTTCTTCCCAGTCAGCTATTTTGAGTCCCATGTAGTTGTTGTATATCCGCTCTCCCAGTAACTCTTTGAGAAACTTACTCCTTTCCGCCTCCACCAGGGCCTCGAACATGGACTTGGGAAGAAAACGTCTATCCCAGACCCGGTATTTTCTTCTTACCTTGTAGGTACTTCCCATATCGGGTCGGCCACAATCAAGTTTCTCTCTCATACCTTGGAGACCCATACCAATCAGGGCTGCCATTTGAAGGTAAGGATTTCCGGTGGGATCAGGGTTTCTGAGTTCAATTCTCGTACTTTCAGTGCTGCTGGCATATGGCACTCTGACCATGGAGCTTCTGTTTTTCAGACCCCATCCCCGTACAACGGGAGCCTCCCTCTCGATCACGTAAGCCTTGTAGGAATTGAAAGTCGATGCCATGACAATGGAAGTCTCCCGGGCATATTTTATGATGCCTCCCATGAACTGTCTGGCGGTCTTACTCAGATTATACTC
>PPDG01000215.1 GCA_002899795.1 Desulfobacteraceae bacterium
CTCTGTCTTCGCCGTCCTCCACCTGTATAGCGACGTTTCTCAGCGTTTCTTTGAAAAGCCGCTCGCCAACCTTACTCGCCTGAACGTATTTCCCCTCTTTGCCAGCAAAGGGCGAGGTGTTGATGGTGAAGCGCATGGAGACGGTGGGCTCCTCCACCTTGATCCGCTTCAGGGGCTTTGGTGAGTCATGGGTGCAGATGGTGTCGCCTATCTTGACTGCCGCGACCCCAGCGAGCACGACGATATCACCGGGCTCCGCACACTCCGTCTCCTGGAGCTTCAACCCCTCGTACACCTGGAGTTTTGAGACCTTGAGGGAAACCTGCTGGCCCAGCGCGTCGAGGCAAACCAGGGAGTCATTGCTTCTCGCCCAACCATTGACGATCCTGCCTATGGCAAGCCTGCCCAGATAGTCGGAATAACCAAGGTCGGCCACCAACATCTGAAAAGGTTCGTCGGGGTCATAGGAGGGCGGGGGTACCTGCTCCACGATGGTGTCGAAGAGGGGTTGCAGATCCTCTCCCCCCTGCTCCAGTCCCTTCTGAGCAATGCCCTCACGCCCTATGGCATAGAGGAGAGGAAACTCAAGCTGCTCCTCGGTGGCGTCCAGATCTATGAAGAGATCGTATATCTCGTCCAGGACCTCATTAGGGCGGGCATCTTGGCGGTCAATTTTGTTGATCACCACGATGACCTTCAGTCCAGCCTCCAGTGTCTTTTTGAGCACGAAGCGGGTCTGAGGCAAAGGCCCCTCTGAGGCATCTACCAGGAGCAAGGCAGCGTCAACCATGACGAGGGCCCGTTCCACCTCGCCGCCGAAATCGGCATGGCCGGGCGTATCGATGATGTTTATCTTCGTACCTTTCCAGTTAACCGCACAGTTCTTCGCCGCGATGGTGATGCCTCTCTCACGTTCCAGCTCCAGGTTGTCCATGATCCTGTCATCGATTTCCTGTCCCGCCCGGATAAGACCGCTTTGTCTGAACATGGCGTCAACAAGCGTGGTCTTTCCGTGGTCCACGTGGGCAATAATGGCGATGTTCCGCATCCGGGTGTTTTTCACAAGACTACTCATTCCACGCTATCCCTCCTGAAGGCAGCAAGCAACCGAACTGTGGAGTATAATCTTTTTTGAAGGGAATGCAAGGGTCTTGTATTTTGGAAGGAATGGAGCAGAGGGTTGGAGGTTGGAGGAGCGCTACGCTTTAGGTTGGAGGCAGTTATTCAGCTGGCAACATAACGACAGAGGTCGGAAGTCAGAAGACAGAGATTCTCCTGTGGGAGCGGCTTTTAGCCGCGATTCGAACGATTTCTTCGATTTACCGCTTACGGCTTACTTTTCGGTTCTTTGATTGCTCATATCACCTGCCTCTGAAACAGCTTTGGTCTACCTTTTAGAAAGGGAGTTTAAGAGCACCTTTGAGGGCAGAGCCACCTGGGATCTTTCTGGATACTTTTCCGGAAAGGCCCTTACTGCCTTTACGTAAGCCACCAGAAAAATCTCGCTTGCCCATAGAAGGTAGGCTGGAAGACCTCCCTTTGTTTATCCCGGGGGCTCTGAAGAACCTTGCGGGGTCGCTGTGGGCTCTCTGAACTTCCTGCCGAGGAAAAGTCTTAGCCATTACTCCGGTATGATCATTGAGATCCCGTATCCGTCGAGCTGCTTTAGAAGTATCCTTCCCGGGCGCAGTGGGAGGGTGGAAGGGTCTCCCTCCATTTCTCCCAAGAGCGGTGAAAGACCTTGCAGAGTCTCTGTGGATTTCCTGAATGTTCTGCCGCGGAGAAGTCTTAGCCCGTGCTCCGTTAAGAGCACTGAGGGCACGTGGCTGTCGAGCAGCCTCAGTCCTGGTCCACCCCTTGAAGACTTTGGGCGATTTTAAAATGGCGACATTTCTCTTCACCAGTCTTCTCTGGGATGCCATTCGGTCATGGCTGCGCTGTAAAATGGACCGAGCTCCTCTTCGAGCCTCAGCTGTAAAAAGCGGTCTTCCATAAGTCCTCCTCGCCACCGCTTTCAATGACCCTCCCCCTCGTCGTTTCACAGGATCAATTTTGTAAAACCGGCGATGCTGACGGTGAAAAACTTTATTGGTAACCACAACAGCACGCTTGTGAATAATGGACACCTTGTGGAAGTCATGGAGGATGAAGAATCCAGAGAACGAAAACCTGGCATACCAGAAGGGATAGGGAACCCAAGCATACAGGTAGAGGTAATCTGTTGGTGGAGGATAGTAAGTGACTACAGGCGGGCCTTCGTTGTAGTAATAATTGTTGATCACCGTCGGTTCGGTGTACTGAGGGCTTATCGGCGCTGGAGTTCCGGCGTACTCTCCAGACGTATCGGTCAGGACATATAAACCAAAGTCTGCTGAAACGTTGTCTAATACCTCCAAAGCCTCATCCTTGCCCATGGGCAGCCTGTTCGAATCCGCTGCGCCAGCCACGGCATCCTGTAACTCCCCGAGAATATCCGGTGTAATAGGATAATCGGAGATCCAGCCGTTTATCGGGGCGATTCCGGCCGAGCCCAGCAAGGTTTCTGCTTCTGTCTCATTTTCAGCCATGCCGATCTCGAGGGCGCTGACCAGCCTGGTGGCAAAATCACCTTCGCGCACAAGAGTAGGTGCCACTGGGGGAGGGGTCGTTATTGTCCGCTTTGCCTGCGGGTAAGCCGCGGGAGACGACATGAGGAGCAACGCAAGTGCCATTGCTATAGCTGACAATTTCTTCATTTGTCTTCCCTCCTTTCTCAAATTGAAATGGACCATTCTCCAACAAAAGCTTTAGAAAAAATGACAACATAGAAGAATTATGCCCTTACTTATTGTTGTCGCTGAACCTGCAGAAAAGGTTACAAGCATGGGGCTATGCCGTTGGAGGTTGAAGGAGCGCTTCGCTTGAGGTTGGAGGCGTTATTCAGCTGGCAGGGAGCAGCGGGCAGATTGCAGCAGGCAGCAGTGTTCAGCTCTCATCGAGCTTCGAGTCATGTGGCTTAGCCGTTTCTACCCACCCTTCGAAAAAATCGCTTAGAAAATTCCCTGGGCCTATGATAAAAGATAACCATCTTTGTTGGCCGAGGACCCCACCTTTTGAAAATGCTCCAGCGAGCGCATTCCCCGTAGCTTGTTGGAGCAGAGCGGAAATCCCGCCGCCGGGGCTGCGGGGTTAGCGAGCGAACTACAATAAAATGGAATCACTTCCTTACATTTCGAAGATTCCCTGTCCCGCTTCAGTCCCGCTAAAGCGGGACAGGGAGCTTCAATTTGTACTCACCGACTAGCCTGCATTATTCACGAATCTTCAAGATTCGTGAATAAGCACCCGCAATA
>PPDG01000394.1 GCA_002899795.1 Desulfobacteraceae bacterium
ATTGTCACTGTTGCACCTGAGCACAAGACTGACTTCGAGGAGCTCTTTAAAGATCTTGCCTGCGATTGTGTTGGCCGGGTCACGGCAAAACAAAAGCTCACAGTTAGAGGCCTTGGTGCTAAGGTTCTTTTCAGGGTTGGTCTCCAGCAGCTCAAATCAGCGTGGAAGAAGGCGTTTGGGAATCTTTGAGTGTCAGTAGTGGTCTGTAGTCCGTGGTCAGTTGCAAAAGGGCACAAGGCACAGGGCGCAAGGCATAAGGCAAAGGAGACAGGAGATAGGAGATAAAAACCTAAAGACTGTCATTCCCTACTGGCTACTGACTACTTCAGCTTTTACGATTTGAACAACGGACAATTCTTAAAATGCAAGAAAGCACAAATATTTCAGCTGACTCATTCGTGATTGGCCGCTCCCCGAAGGCTCTGGTGTTAACGGGTTATGGCCTCAACTGTGACCGGGAAACCGCTTATGCTTTCGAGTTGGCTGGGGCCGAGGCTCATCGAATCCACATCAACCAACTGCTGATGGGAGAAGAAATCGGCCAAAGTGCCAGGTTGGAAGATTATCAGATCCTGGCCTTTATCGGCGGTTTTTCCTGGGGCGACGACCATGGGGCAGGAGTTCTCCTGGCCACCAAGCTACTGTACAATATCGGCGAGCAAATACTCGGCTTCATCGAGGCGGGAAACCTGGTTATAGGCATCTGTAATGGCTTTCAGGCCCTGGTTAATTTGGGACTGTTACCTGGTCTCGATGGAGATTACCGTTCTCGCCGGGTGGCTCTCATTGGTAATGACTGCGGCAGCTTTCGCGACCAGTGGGTAAACTTAACGGTGGAAGAAGACTCGATTTGCGTGTTTACCCGGGGCTTGAAAAACCTGGAACTTCCAATTCGACATGGAGAAGGGAAGTTTTACGCTGAGAAAACTGTAATCGGCCGCCTCCTGGAACAAAACCAGGTGGTGCTTCGTTATGCCGGCAGCGAAGGTAATCCTGCCATGGGCAGCTTTCCTGAAAATCCCAATGGTTCTTTGGAGGATATTGCCGGGATCTGCGACCCCACCGGGAGAGTGTTCGGTTTGATGCCTCATCCAGAAGCGTATAACCACTGGACCAACCATCCGAACTGGACCCGGTTCAAAGAGCGTTTCCGCCGAGGTGGAGAATCGTACCCCCAGGAGGGCTATGGCATCCAGATATTTCGCAACGCTGTTAATTACTTTAAATAAAACAGTTACTCAATTTCGAACTACTCCGTTGGATCGAGTCCCAGTTAATCTGAATTGCTACACAGTGACCGTATTTGTATTCTTGCAAAGATTCTCTATAGGTGAGCTTTTTCTGGATTCATGCTTTTGCAGGAATGACGGTGGATAGAGATGTTCGTCATTCCCGCGGAGGCGGGAATCCAGGCGGCTGTGGAGTTTAGGTTAAAAGATTATTGTGGTCAATTCGATCAGGAGAATTTGGAAGGCCCAGTAGCGTATGTGTCAGTTCTGTCACCAGCATGGTGAAGGGAAAAAGTGGTATCTCAAGGCAGAGCACTATTCCCAGGATCTGTTGTCTGACCTGCGGCGGCGGACATTTATCAAGGATTTCATAGTGGATGTCGGCGATGGCCATGCAGAGCAGCTGGAAAAGAAATTTCATTTTGGCATGCAAGCTCCCGCCTGGCTGCGTCAGACTTATTACTGGTTTACTGAGAGAAGCTATCGGAGGGATCACTACGGCCAGGTGGTTCCCCTAGAAGATCTCGACAAGGTTTTGGATCTCGCAAGCTCCATCGTCAGAATTCCCTGCATCTGCCGCAAAAGCAGCACCGGCAAAAACGACGCCCGTTACTGCTTCGGGCTCAGCATTGATCCCGAGAAGTTTCTGGATATAAAGGAGGCCTTTCTTGAGACTTTTAGACCCGGACCGGAGGTGGATCTTTTCGAACACTTGAGCAAAGCAGAGGCTCTGGACCTGCTGCAAGCTTATGAAAAAGAGAGTCTGATCCACTCTCTGTGGACTTTCAAGACGCCGTTTATCGGCGGCCTTTGTAATTGTGACCGAGCCGACTGCCTGGCCTTGTTGAGCGATCGCTACGGGCTTCGCCTCTTTTTCAGGGCAGAGTACGTTGCCCAGACTACGGGGGAGAACTGCAGTGGCTGTCGTTCCTGCCTTGCGGCCTGCCAGTTCGGCGCCATCAGTTTTGCGGCGGCCCGCAAAATGGCCTTTATTGATCCCCTGCGCTGCTACGGCTGTGGTGTGTGCCGGAGCCATTGTGAGCAGCACGCCATCCATCTAATCCCTCGAACTCATCATCCCCTTGCTCGCCGCCTCTGGTAGCTTAACGCCCTCGACAGTGTTTACCCACTTTATCCCGTAGACAATATGGGTAATTTTACCCATTTTATCTACGGGATGTTTTGGGTAATATTTTCGATACAATTTGTTATTTAGATAGCTTAGGGGAATAGTGGTGTTTGGTGAGCTTTGGATAGAAAGTTAGTATGGGGTTTTAATCATAGGTGATTAGATGGCTTGCTGAAAGATGATGTCGGCCCCTGATATCATTAAGAGAAGGCCCTGCCTGTTGGTGCTCTTTGCCACCCTCACCCAGTTCTCGTCACTCAGGCCGCGCTCCAAGGTGGTGAGCATAAAGCCACCTTCCAGTTTTCTGCTGCCCTTCAGTAACATGAACTGGCGATGATTGGTAAAGGCAAACAGAACCCAGCCGTTGGTTAATAAGTAATTGTAGTCGCCCGGGTATTCATTGATTAGCCCCGCGGTACTCTGGCACAAGGCTTCGAAAAGAGCAGGCAAAGCTGGAGGTGATTTTCGCAAACGCGAGCACAACTGGTCCCGGAGATATTCAAAAGCTCTGGCCGAATCGCTGTGGGCATCCTCTATTGGATTTGAGCTGGTTTGGTAGCGTTCAACCGCCGGCGCCTTGCCATTGTGAACGAAGAGCCACTCATGACCAATGAATGGAAGCACAAAGGGATGGGCATTACATTCATCAACGGGGCCGCTGGTTCTGAGGCGGACATGGCAGAGGATAATCCTACTCTTCACCACCCGGGCCAGCCTCTGGAAGCTGTCATGCACCCGACCGGCAACATAGGCGCCTTCGGCAGATTTTTCCACCAGGGCACGGTGCTTTTTGAAATAGCCTATGCCCCAGCCATCCATGTTTTTCCTGGCCTTAATGGCAAAGAGGGGTAGAGACTTTGGGGCGGAATAATCTTTCCCTGCTGACAGAGCAAATAAATCGCACATCTGGCTCACTTCGTTCGCCGCATGGGGCAGAGAGCATGGAGTATATTATCATTAATACCCTACTTGTCCTGAGCTTGTCGAAGGGTGCTCTATGCCGTTTACACAACTGACCACGGACAACAATGAACTATTAAATATCGTCCAGATACAATACATCCGGGCCGGCTATAACCATGAGCTTGCCCTGGGAATTTTCGTCAGCTTCGATGGGCAACCATTCGTCTGGGCTCAAACGCTCTCCTACAGAGGTGACCAGTAAGATATCTCCAAGTTTTTCAGATTTCTTCAGGAGCAGAAGTCGCCGAGAGTTGGAAAATCCAAAAAGCACCGATTCGTTAGCGAGGAAAAAGGTGTACAGGCCGGGATAGTCGGACAGGAGCTTACGGATACACTCCCGTAGAGCCAAATAAAGCGTCCCATAAGGGTAGTTTTCCGTGTGACTTATTAATTGATCTCTCAGATACTCGAAAATTCTGGCAGCACTGACATTGGCCTCCAGCCGCGGTTCATTGACGGTCTGGTATCCGTCAATATCCTGCTCTCTCCCTACATGAACAAAGAGCCAAATATGGTACAAGAAGGGAAGGGTAAAAGGATCGTTGTGAGCACTATGCTGACCGCCGCTCAAGGGACAGCTGATGTGCGATACTATTATCCTACTGTCAATTACCCGAGCCAACCGCTGGAAGCTCTCGTGCACCTGATCTCCATCGTAGACCTGCTCGGATGATTTTTCCACAAGAGCCTGACCCTCGCGAAAAAACCCGATGCCCCAACCATGCATGTTCTGCTTGGCCTTTTCGGCGAAAATAGACAGATAGTCTTGGGCGCTATAATTGTAGCCTGCCGAAAGGGCAAAAATGTCACACATAGCAGCTCCCACCAATGTTAAGATTAAGTAGCTGTTTGTTTACTTGCCTGGTTTGCGCTCTCGGTCGTTTTCCGGCGTGGTATACGAAGTTGGGCTTCGGAGATGGCAGCGGGCAACTGCCCGCTTCAAACTAGCTGGAGAAAAGTTTGATTCGGTCCGCATAGCCTAAGGCGTGGTAGATTACGTAGATTGTTTGTAGCCACTTGTTCCCATTGTTATGAAAAGTGATGGTTGGGATATGTCCCTGACTCATTTCCACCAGAAACTGGCTGAAAATGATCCACTGCATAGCGTCGTCGATATGGGACAGCACTGCGGAGTGATAGCGAAATTCAATGGTGGAGCGAAACCAGTACGAGTGGAGATTCAAACCGTGATAACGGGTCTTGTCGTAGCGCGGATATCTGCCCTCCTCTGGATCGTAGCGGTTTTCCGGCGAATACCATAATTTCTTGAGCCGGCAGTTGCTTGGTCCGCACACGGGATCGCAGTCTCTCAAAAAGGCCTTAACATCTATTTCCATGGGGCGACAAGTATTTTTGTTCTGGCGCTCTCCCGGGATGAGCAGATAAAAGAGATTTTCCATGGGGTGAACGAGCTTCACGAGCTCTTTGAGGTTTTCACAGCTGTACAAATCTTGATCCACTCCATGATGAACATGGAAGCCGCACGACCCATCAATATTTACTCTCTCGATCTCATTGAGAAACTGCATGGCCTGGTAGACTTGTACGAGTCCTCCAATACCACTCAGAATTGGACTGACGAGTTCGGCGCCATATTTGGTGTGAAGTTTGCCTCTCACGGATGTGTCTTCCTCAAAATGCCACGAGTCGCTGTCCGCACCAAGGGCAATGTTGGAGTCGGAGCAAAGCTGTGGGAAGCGCCGGCCATCCCTGGCTCGAGAGGAAATGTTGTAAGGCTTGATGATGCCGTTATCAAGAGGGGTTAGAACGTAATTCAATCCGTAGAATTCGATTTCGACGCCAAAGGTACGGTCCTCAAAATAATGAAGCATGGGATACTGGTTCTTGAGCCGTACGATGAGCCAATGTGGGGCAGTCATCTCAGTTCTCATCCTTCCCACTGGAATGGTACCGCGACCGAGTCAGTGGTAACGATCGGCGATCATTCTTTTCTAATTTTCGCCGGACAAAATTTATTTTATCAGAAATTACTATAGGTCACTACAAGATAGTTAATTGTCCTCCTCCATGATAATTCTGGCGTCTGCCACCAAGGCGCCTTGTGGATAGGCAAACACCGGGTTCAAATCAATTTCTACGATTTTGGGGTTTTCTTCGGCGAGCTGTGCAACTGCCAAGAGACAATCAGCCAGTGCATTCATGTCCACTGGTGGCTGGCCTCGATATCCGGCAAGAACAGGATATCCTTTGATCTGCTGGATCATTTCGAGCGCATCTTTCCGGCTTAGGGGGGGATGCCACAATACCACGTCACGAAAAATTTCCACCAAAACCCCACCAAGACCGAAAAGCATGATTGGACCGAACTGGGGATCGCGGTTCATCCCGATGATGACTTCCTGACCAGCAGGAGCCATCTTGTTCACCAAAACACCGTCGATCTTGGCCTGGGGGCATGAGTTCTTCACTCTTGCAAGAAGTTCGCCGTATGCTTTCTCCACCGCTTCTGGGGTGTCCAGGTTGAGTTGCACCCCACCAGCATCGCTCTTGTGGACTATGTCAGGAGAACTGACCTTGAGAGCCACCGGGAATCCCTGCTTTTGGGCAATCTCACTGGCACTGCCAGGGCTTTCAGCAAGAGCGAAAGCGGTGCAGTCCAAACCTTTTTCCGCGACCAGTGAAAGTGCCTCGTGTGGTGGTAGCTGAATTCCAGTTGCCGAGAGAGTGAGTGTTGGTTCTTGGGGGGTTGAAAGCGATTTCCGGTCCATGACCTGGGCCAGAGCCTTAATCCCGCGCTCCGGTGTAGGAAATACCGGTATTCCATTGAGATGCATACGTTCCCGTTCCCGTCGCTCCACGTCAGCACCACCGAGAAATATTACCAGTTCATTGGCCGCGGGAGTTACGACCTCCGAAGCACCTTCCACCGGATCGCCAAAAATAACACCCAGGGTGTCGAAGTGATCCCGAGCTTCTCGGATGACGTCTCCAAACATCTGGGCCGTGGCATCGCCGGTAAGATCGATGGGATTAGCCTTGATGGCATGGGCCGGGATCAAAGGGGTGATTGCCTCAACTACTTGCGCAGGTAAGGGGGCCGCATCCAAGCCCTCCTGCTCCGCCTGATCCGTGCCGAGAATTGCAGCACCACCAGAGGTGGTGATGAAGACAATGGTATTGCCCTTTGGCGGCTTAAGATATGCGAATGCCTTGGCAAAGTCATAGAACTCCTCTATGGTATAGGCCCGGCAGACGTTATATTTATTGAAAAGAGAATCGTAAATGGCATCAGCACCGGCCAGAGCCTTGGTATGTGACTCCGCGGCCACCTTGCCTTTGGGCGTGCGACCGGACTTGAGAACTACCAAGGGCTTCTGCAACCGATCCATTACCTCCAAGAACTGGGCAGGCCGTTTTATCCCCTCTATGTAGGCAGCAATAACCTCGGTGTTCTCATCGTGGTTGAAGTAGTCAATGAGGTCGGCTTCATCCACGTCAGCCCGGTTGCCCATGCTCACAAAGCTGGAAACACCTAGTTTTTCCTCGGAAAACCAGTCCATCATGGCAGCTCCCACCGTGCCACTCTGGGAGATGACCGCCACTTTGCCGGGGTAGGTGAGCAAGGGCCAGGAAGCACAGATTGGATGATGGGGATTGTTCACTCCCTGGCAGTTGGGCCCAATCAGTCTTACTCCGAATTTACGCGCTACTTCAGTTGTTTGCTGCTGCAGTTCCTCACCCTCGGCTCCAGCCTCACTGAACCCACCGGTGATGATCACAGCGCCCTTTACGCCCTTCTCCCCGCAATCCTGAATAGCCTGGGGTACGAATCGCGCCGGTATGATGAGCACAGCCAGGTCAGGCGGCTCTTGAAGCTCCTTGACATTGGTATGGCAGGGAAGGTCGAGGATGGTGTCAGCTTTGGGATTTATTGGATAGACGGCTCCCTGGTAGCCGCCGTCCAAGATGTTTTTCAAGATCTCGTGGCCCAGCTTGTCAGGACTGGTTGAAGCCCCGATTACTGCCACACTCTTGGGCCTGAGAATACCATCCAATTGGCTTACCGAGTCAGGTAGCGTCATTTCACACACCTCCTGTGGACGCAAAGCACAGACCGTTATGTTGTCATTTATTGTCACTTGGCCACTCAAGGTGGCCGTCATTACGCTACGCTGTCATTTATAGTTATATGTTGTTGTATTGTTTTTACGACCTAATGACGGGCGTAAGCCCAAATGACTCAATGACGGCGAAGCCAAATGACCACGAGCACTATGCGCCATGTGCTTATTACTTATATATTTTTGGCCTTCTCGGCCATCTTAGCGTTGAACTTGTCCGCATTAATGATAAAACGTTGATGGGTGGCCTCGCCGATCTTGTCCACCTCGTCGAAGCCTTCCACCTCGTAGGTAAGCTTCTTGCCGTCAACTTCAACTAGCTTGGCCTCGAAGCGCACGTTCATCCCTATTGGTGTGGCAGCAGTGTGCGAGAATTTCATGCCGATCCCCACAGTTTGCTCACCTTCGCCAAGATGGGGCAGGACCATCTCTGCACATACTTCCTCGAAGTGTCCCACCATGGCGCGAGTGGCATAGACATTGGGCACATGGGGAAAAACTTTTTGCGCCGACAGATCCTCGGTGACTTGCCGTTCCATTTTGTGAGTCATGCCTGGTTTCAGTTCTTCACTCATGGTTCATCCCTCCATCACTAAATATTCAACAGAATAGGTGAAATGTTGTAGTTGTGGTTTCTTGTTTTGCTTGAACTCAAGTCTGCCACACATGAATTGGGAGTGGGGTAATGGTGAACAGATAAACTAAATTACCAGGAAGTAATGAGGGAAGGCAAGTACTATGCGTTTGGATAAGCAGTGAGGCCATAGAATCTACGGGCATTCGCTGCTGTTATCGCTGCTATTTTTTCCTGAGGATGCTGGCGTAATCCTGCCAGACGGGAAATAATGGTTTCGAGGAAAGCTGGCTCGTTTCTGCGGCGGTCGCGCCGGGGGGACAAGGCGGGACTGTCGGTTTCGGTTAGGATTAGTTCTAACGGTACTTCGGTGGCGACCTTCTGAAGTTCAGAACTGAAAAGAAGAATGGCTGAAAATGACAGGTAGAAACCAAACCTGGTGATTTGTCTCGCCACCTGCCTCGGTCCGGCAAAGCAGTGAAAGAGCACCGGTGTTTTGCACCCTGCGACTACTTCCAGGGCAGCCGCTTCTGCCTGTCGGGCATGGATGACCAAAGGCAGATGCAAGTTCTCGGCCTGGGTCATGGATTCCTCTAACACCACAAGCTGCCGTTGCCGCAAGCGGGGATCCCTGGTGTGATGGAAATCAGGGCCCACCTCACCAACTGCGACAATTTCTTCTTTGACATTCTTGATCGTTTGCCACAGCTGGGCTAATTTCTCTTTTTTGAGTATCGCGGCAGTTCTGGGATGTACTCCGGCGGTCACATGGATGAAATCAGAATGCTGCCTCCGAATGGTCAAGCTCTTCTGGAGGCTTTCTGGATCAACGGCAGATATTACCACTCCCTCCAAGTATTTCCTGGCGCGCTGGATCACCGCATCCAGGTCATGATCGTATTTATCTGAATAGAGATGACAATGGGCGTCGATCATCGTGCCACCATACAAGTGTTTGGAGAATGATTGAACCACGGAAACACAGAGGTCCCAGCGCGGCTAATCCGCAGCCAAATTCGAAATCCGAATATCGAAATCCGAAACAAATTCGAATTTCCAAAATCCAAATGACCAAAACACCAAGAATTCTTTTTAGGTAGTCAGGTTTTGAACATTTGAGAATTCGGATTTTGGATTTGTTTCGTGCTTCGTGCTTCGAATTTCGGATTTATTGAACAATATGCTCTAGATGAACCAACTTTAGACATTTTAGGCATTTTAGCTCAATTTTGACATTGGTCTTATCCTGCCTCTGCCACAATTCCATAAAGACTCTCTTGCAAGTGGGGGTGATCTCGGAGTTGGTCTCCCGATCCAGACAGGGTGATTCTGCCTTCCTCGAGGAGATAGGCTCGAGTGGCCACACTCAAAATTCTGCGCACATGCTGGCCAGCAAGAAACAGGGTATATCCATGGCCGCGGATTTGCCTCAGGGTATTACAAAGTCGATTAATGTCTTTGGGGGCCAGACCCAGAAAAGGATCATCAAGCATGAGCAGTCGGGCACCGCTCATAATACCTCGAGCGAGAATCAACATACGCTTCTGTCCACCACTAAGATTCTTGGCGAGCTGGAGCCTCTTGTCAGCCAGAACGGGAAAGAGGTTAAAAACAAAATCAAGTCTGCCCTCTTTTTGCTTCCGCGAGATGTAGGCTCCCACCTCGAGGTTCTCCATAACGCTCATCAGGTGAAAGGTCTTCATGCCCTCGGGCACATATACCAAACCGCTACGTACAACTTTGTGAACCGGGAGATCTTGAATGCGCTCGCCCTGGTAACTTATTTCTCCCAGGATGGGGCGCAGGAGTCCAGCCACTGCTTTCATAAGGGTGGTCTTGCCCGAGCCATTGGGCCCGACGACGGAAACGATTTGCCCCTCACAAACCGTCAGGTTCACTCGGAACAGTGCCTGGATATCCCCGTAGAAGTAACTAAGGTTGCGGATCGCTAGCAAAGGTTTTTCGGTGTCCATATCAAGTATATCTATAATAGGCGCTAAGTCATTGTGCTACGTACATTGTCATTTATTGTCACTTGGCCACTAGAGGTGGCCGTCATTACACCACGCTGTCATAATGCCTGCGGCGTCATTTGTTGTCATCAGGATATTACGTCACGGTGTCATTCATATATATAAATATATAATTGTGTTTTCTTTAAGACCTAATGACGGGCGTAAGCCCAACTGACCCAATGACGGCGAAGCCAAATGACTACAAGCGCTTTGCGCTTGGTACTATGCGCCATGAGGCTCATCCTCATGCCTCATACCCAGATAGGCTCGGATTACCTCGCGGTTTCTCATGACCTCCTGGGGCCTACCTTCTGCAACCTTTTCTCCATGGTCGAGGGCCAATAATCTGTCGGATACCCTGAGACTCAGGCTCAGGAAATGATCAATGATAAACAGCGTCACCCCACGCTGCCGCACCCGACGAACCAAGTCCACCGCCTGTTTTACTGCTACAGGACTGAAACCAGCCACCACTTCGTCGAGGAGTAGGAGGCGGGGCTGGGTGGCTAGAGCCCGGGCCAGGTCCAGCCTTCGTTGCTCGCTAAGAGTGAGATCTCCGGCTGGTGTCTGTTCTTTGTGAGCAAGGCCTACCAACTCGAGGAGCTGCTTGGCTGAGTCAATATCCGTGGATTGAGCAAAAAGATGAAATTCTCCACCAAAGACGCGGCCCACCACCACATTATCCAAAGTGCTCATCTTCGCAAATGGCCGGGAGGACTGAAAGGTTCTACTGATACCCAGTTTCTGGATCTCGTGAGGTTTGCACAAAGTCGTTTCTTTGTTGGCAAACAAAATTCTGCCGCTCGTTGCTCTGTGGCGGCAGGTGATCAGATTGAACAGAGTCGTCTTCCCAGCCCCATTGGGTCCAACGAGACCGACGATTTCACCTTCGTCGATGCTGAAGTCGATCTCCTTCAGGGCCCAATGATCTCCGAATTTTTTACTCAATGCTTCCAGTTTTAATAGAGACAAAATGTCCCTTTCGCAACTGCCCCCAGACTCCGGAAGGCATGAAGAGGATTGCTAGAATGATAACTGCACCGTAGAGAAATTCATGACCTGCCGGGAGTAAGGGGTGAAAGATGAACTGATCCACGGGATAGAGAACCAAGGCTGCCAGGGCCGGACCGAGAATGGTGAATCGGCCTCCACAGATGGCGAAAATCATGGGTATGGCTGAGAAATGGAGCCCGTAGACCAATCCGGGTTCAAGGTAGCGTATAAGGTGGCCGTAGCAAGCACCTGTGATTCCGGTGAAAAAAGCACTGAGCAGAAGCGACAGCAACCTATACTTCTGCACCTGAATTCCTATAGCCTCAGCGGCAACCTCCTCCTCCCTGATTGCCTGGAGAGCCAGTCCCAGATTGGAGCGAAACAGAAGGGTTACCAGCACCAGCAATACCAGGCCATAGCCGAGAACAAAATAGTACGAACCCACGAGACTGCCACTCATATCAAAATGATACGAGCCCAGGCGCAGAGAAGGAAGCCCGGGCAGCCCCACCAGTCCCAATGAGCCCCGAGTAAGTCCGTCCCAATTGTCAGTGATTACTTTGGGGATTTCAACAAAGGCGAGGGTCGCCAAGGCGAAGTAAGCTCCCCTGAGTCGCAGGCAAAACAACCCCATGATCGCAGCAATTCCTGCGGCCAAGACACCCCCTAGGGGAATAGTGGCCCAGGGGGAGACACCTAGATCGAGACTCAAAAGGGCCGAGGTGTAGGCACCTGCTCCGAAGAAGGCGGCATGACCCAGAGAAATGGAACCGCTCACGCCAAGGATATTCCAGGCCAAGGCCAGAGTTGCCAGAAGCAAGGCATGGGTGAACACTTGCAGGACATAATCGTTATATCGGGCAAACACAGGAAGCAAGAGTAGTAAGACCAGTCCCAGAACCGGAGCAGCCCAGGCGACCTGCTGCTGTATTGCCTTCTGGCTTGCAGTCTCTTTTTTCCGCATTACTGCTCTCTTTCGAAAATGCCTTGGGGTCTAAGCGCCAGTAGAGTGATGAGCATTACTGCGCCTACCAGTTCCCTCCAACTGGCGCCCAAAAGAACCACTGCGCCTGATTCTGCAAAACCCAGGATCCAACCACCCAGTATCAAAGTACGAATTCGGCCGACACCGGCGAAAATGGTAATGGTGATGGCCAGCAAGGTGGCCTGTAACCCAGCAGTGGGGTAGAGATAGTGGACGCAGCCGTAAAGAGGCCCCGCTAACCCTATTAGTATTGCCCCAATAGCAAAGGCGAGAACCCCCATGCCACCGACATTGATGCCGGCCAAAGAGGCTGCTTCTCTGTCTTGGATGGTGGCTCGCAGGGCTTTGCCCAGGAAGGTGTGACGCATAAGGAAGTAGAGGAGGCCAATCACCAGCAGTGAAAGGGCGAGAAGGGTTAGCTGGCCGTAGCTCAGGTAGAGTGTATTGAAGTGGAGTCCTTGGTTAAAAGTGGGGACTCGAATGAGGCGATAGTCGCCGGAGAAGAAAAAAAGCATGCCGTTTTGAAGCAAGATGGCCAGGCCGAAGCTTAGCACAATGGAGTTCATTTCCATGGGCTCTCTGAGTCTGGAAAATAGCCGCTGCAGAATTAAGCAAACAACAAGGGTTGCTAGGATTGCTGCGGGAAAGGTGAAGAGGAGGGAGACCCCGTAAGTTTTCCAGAGCCAGTAGGCCACATAGCCGGCAAGAACAAGCAGTTCGCCATGGGCCAGATTAAAGGTGTGGGTGACCCCAAATATCAGAGCAAAGCCCAGGGCAACCAGGGTGTAGAAAGAGCCCAAGGTGATCCCGGATACTAGAACAGTGGTCCACATGAGCGCTACTTTCGTTGACTCCATCTAGGCATGGGATAGATGGCGGAAGCAGTGGAGCGTTCTGGGGGATAAACAACTTCAAATTTCCCTTTCTGGATTTGAACAACCAGGTGCTGGTAGTGGTGTGGATCCCCGTGTTTATCAAAGGCAACCCGCTCCATGGGCAAAACAAGATCGAGCTCTGCCAGGGACTGGCGGATATTTGGTCCGGTAAGTGGTTTTTTCTGGTGCAAGACATTCTGCATAGCTGCAAGCACAGCCCGGGTTGAGGTGTAGCCATGCATGTTGGTGGTATTGGGTTCCCGGTGGAACATGCTCCGGAACCTCTCCACAAAGTCTTTTGAGGCTACCTCAGTACCTGGGTTGGAGATGCCAGGATTCCAGGCGAAGGTACTGTAGAGATACTCGGCATTTTCCCCCATCTCACGAACAAAGCTTTCATAGGCAATCCCAAATGGGCCGATATAGGCCTTGGGGGATACCCTGTTTTCTTTGAGTTGGCGCACAAGGAGAAGATGATCGGCAAAAAAGCCACTAGAGACAATGACGTCCATATTCATGCTGGCCAGCTTGGCAATGAGAGGGGTGAAATCAGGAGTGCCTGGTCGGAACTTTTCCATTAGCATAACAGCAATGCCGCGAGACTGCAGGCAACTCCTCAGGTCACGGGCGAACTCGGTGGAACCTGGTGTGGCTGTGTGGAGAAGGGCCAACCGTTGCGGCCGCAAACTTTCAGACAAGATACCGCAAAGAGGCTGCACAAAACCATGGAGGTTGGCAACCCTGAAAAAGTAAGGATTTTCGCGTTGGGTGAGCTGCTTCTGGAGACTGGCACTGGCTACGTAAGGTACTTCATATTTCTTGGCCACTTCGCTGATGGGTCCCACCAGGGAATCATTGTAGCCGCCGGTTAGGGCCACCACTTTTTTCCAACCACACAATTCTTCAGCCCTGGAAATGGCCACATCTGGCTGGCTCTGGTCGTCCCGGGAGATGAGTTCCACTTGCCGACCGTTCAGTCCGCCCCTATCATTCACTTCAGCCACCGCCACGGCTACGCCTTGATGGATCTCTGAGCCCTGCTTAGCAAGCCTGCCGGTGAGGGGATTGATTTCACCGATCTTGATGGTGGCGGCCACCGCAAAAGTAGAATAACACCAGAAGGCAAGCAGGAGCAGGCAGGCAATGATCGGGAAGCGTTTGCAACAAAGCACCGTGTTACCTCCTCAGTTGTAAGCCCGGATATTTCATGAATTGCTGTCGCGAGACCACGAAGATGGTTGGGCCACCTGGCAACCGCAGGGTGTTGGTTTCGAGGCGTACCTGAACGGTACGTCGCAGGGTCCGACACCCGAGGACGCCAGGAAGGACGGCCATATCCGTGGTCGCAGCAAGTGATTCATGAAATATCCGGGCTAAGATGCTCTGTGGCCATCTTACCTAACTTTTCTGGTTGATAGAAGAAAAAAAAAGTACAAAGATTTGGAGATTTAGAGATTGGGGAATTAGGGGATTAAGGAATTGCCGAATGCGGATTACAAAAGACCCACAATTCCTGAATTCCTCAATCATTTAATAATCATCTTGTAATAAAAATCCCCCCAACCCGCAAGGGGGATGGGGGGATTGGTGATCTTTGCCGCTTAGACCCTATTTGGGTGGGCGCAGGTGACGGCGCAATAGCTTACCTGTGGGGGTGCGTGGCAGTGATTCCATAAACTCTATGGCCCTGGGCAGCTTGTAGATGGCAATGTGCTCCTTCAAGAACCCTTTCAGTTCTTCAAAGAACTCTTCACTACCCTCTTGGCCCTCTTTCATCACCACAAAAGCCTTGGTGATCGCGCCCTTGTCTGGATCGGGAATACCGACCACACCCGCTTCAGCCACCGCCGGGTGCTTCTCGATGGCCTCTTCCACCTCAGCAGGACCGATGCGGTAGCCGGAACTCTTGATCATGTCGTCTTCGCGGGATACGAAGCAGATGTTGCCATCTTCCTTCATAAAAACGGCGTCTCCCATCTGATTCCAGCCACCGACCACGCCCTTCTTTTGCGACTTGAGCAGACGTTCGTCGTCTATATACGGCTTCCAGTAAAGGGTCCCTGAGGCGCCTTTGAGAATCATGCTGCCGACCTCGTTGGGCTTGCAGTCATTACCCGACTCATCAATGACCCGCACCTTGACGCCGGGCAACGGTTTGCCGATGGAATCTACAACCGGCTCCGGATTCATGGTGTTGGAAGTGACGAGATGGAGCATCTCGGTGCCGCCGAGGCCCTCCCAGATGGGCTTGCCGGTAAGTTCCTGCCACCCCTTTAGGGTTTCAGCACCCAGGGCATCACCACCAGAGGTGTAGAGACGCACTGAGCTGGTGTCGTATTTTTTGAAAGCGGGGAACTTCATCAGAGCTCGGTAGCCCGTGGGGAGGCCGGTGAGGATGGTGATCTTGTGCTTCTGGATGAGATCCAACATGTCAGGCGGGGTGAACTTGGGAATGAGGGAGATGGCTGCCCCTCCTTCAAAAGGAATCAGGGTGAAGGTGCCGAATCCGGCGGCAAATGACACCGGGGCGGCTCCACCCAAAACGTCACCTGGTTGCATCTTGTAGACGTACTGATTGACGATTTTTGATTCAATGATCGCTGGTCGGACAAAGTGGATGCAGCCTTTGGGCATGCCGGTGGTGCCGGAAGTGTAGAGCATAAGCCCGATGTCATTAGCCTTGAGCATGGTGGCCTCGAGCTCGGGAGAACCTGCTTCCAGCATCTCCTCAAAGACCATGTTTCCTGCAGCCTTGACTTCGGCAGGGTCGCCGCCGATGACAATCACCTTGGTGCCATGCTCGAAGTTGGGCTTGGCCGTCTCAACCGGGGGCATAATCGGGGCGTTTACTATAAAGAGCGTCATCTCGGCATCGTTGGCCACGAAGGCAACCTCTTCTCCGGACCACAGGGGTGAGGTGGGCACGGGGATGGCGCCGATTTTTTCAATGGCAAAAATGGCGACAATCGCCTGGGGGGAGTTGACCAAACGGATGCCAACGCGGTCTTGAGGCTCCACGCCGATATCTTTCAAGGCGTTGC
This sequence comes from Desulfobacteraceae bacterium, assembly GCA_002899795.1. Lineage (GTDB taxonomy): Bacteria > Desulfobacterota > Syntrophobacteria > BM002 > BM002 > BM002. The sequence continues at coordinate 15,887 of PPDG01000394.1, forward strand.
CGAATTTGTTCACCTGTTGCTGGAGTTGCGCAAAGGTGATGGTTTTGTCCATGAACTTGATGGCAGGATTATCACCTCTGCCTTCTCGAACATGACGGTCCAGGAAGAAATCAGCGAGATTCAGTTCCGAGGGAGTGTCGGCAAACTCTTCCGGAACGAGATACTCAGGCCACATGTCTTTTGGTGGTAAGTAATTTTCAGGTATTTTCCCCATAGTATAAACCTCCGTTAACTAGTAGTTCTCATTTCAACAATCAGGCTCATGCCCCTGCAAAAAACCCAGAGGCTATGACCATTGACGTTGCGTTACTGTCCAATTTTGCCCTTATGCCACCAATGCGAGCGCTCCAGCAAATGCCTCGGGCGGCACAGTGAAGCCTCACCTCCTTTCCAATTTAATTGCTGGGTCAATTTCGCCTATGCAGCCGTCTACCCTTGGAGGGCAGTTATCTGTGGGCAATCACCCAGTGACAGAGAGAGCGATATAGTAGCCAATACCCAAAGCAACAGGAAGGCAGGAAATCCATAGAACTCAAGATGTTGCGAGGCCATCTGTCCTAAGGATTGAAGGAGACGACCTCATATCCCTGTTCTTCCAGAGCCTGACGCAGCGGCTCAGTGTCACATTTTTCGATACGAAAAGAGTAAATTCTTTCAGGGGACTCTTGACTCAAGATGCCAACACTAATGATCTCGCCATCGTGCTCCCGAATGATTCGAGACACCTCTGGAAAGGCATCTCGAGAGTCGCCGAGTCGAACATCAAGGCGCGAACTAGATCCCAGCACGCCCATTATGTCTACGAAAGCCTCCAGAATGTCCACGACTGTGATGATGCCCACCAGTTTGCCATCCTCGAGGACCGGCATGCCGCCAATTTTGTGTTTGCTAATGAGAAGCGCTGCCTGTTCAAGAACATCAGTGGACGAGACGGTAATAGGGTCAGCGATCATGACATCGCCCACCGTTAACTCTTCGATCATCGAGGCTATGAATACTCCACGGAGTTCAGTGTCGCTCACCCAACCCACCAAGCGCTCTTGTCCGTCAACAACTGCTAGGTGGCGGATGGAATGCGTTTTCATGAGTTCAATGGCCTCTTGAATTGAGGCCTCAGGTGAAATAGCGATAGGATCTCTGGACATCCGTCGGGCTACGAGCATGAAGAATCAACCTCACCGTTCGGGGTCCTTACCACCCAGGAAGGATGCCAAACCGTTTGTTCCAATGCCCAACTCTACGGGCTCGATACCCGGAGACCGGGGCGTAGTGAAATGATGATATGAACTTGGGAATTCGGCAGGAAAGACCAGGGTCGCAACCAGTATTTCATTGCGTCTCGACCCCATTTGTGATTCCTTTAGATTTCCTGTACGAGTTTGAAATTACTATAGGATGACTCAAAACAAATTGCAAGAGAAAAAAGGTGCATGCTCCCAGCAGGGTGGTATCTACGCTTTCTTGACATTTGACTTTCGCTTGCTATACTGAGCCCGGCTTCACGGCCCATTTCTATATTTCTGGCTTTCCCAAAAGGTAGGAGATAACAGATTGAGTAATTGCAAATTCATCTTTGTCACTGGGGGGGTGCTCTCTTCTCTGGGCAAGGGATTAGCATCTGCGGCGATTGGTGCTCTTCTGGAAACCCGGGGTTTGAGGGTTACCCTGCAGAAGTTGGATCCATACATTAATGTGGATCCAGGGACGATGAACCCCTTCCAACACGGCGAAGTGTATGTGACTGACGATGGGGCTGAGACTGATTTGGATCTTGGGCACTACGAGCGCTACACTTCTGCCAGAATGGGCAGACGGAACAACTTCACCTCCGGCAGTATTTACAATTCCGTAATCACAAAAGAGCGGAGGGGAGATTACTTGGGTGGAACTGTTCAGGTGGTGCCCCACATTACTGATGAGATTAAGAAGTGTATTCTCGAGGTCACCAATGGTGTGGATGTGGCCATTATAGAGATAGGTGGCACAGTGGGTGACATCGAGGGACTGCCGTTCCTCGAGGCAATCCGGCAGTTTAGATCAGACGTGGGCAAAGAAAATGTCGTCTACATACACCTGACGTTGGTTCCTTACATCCGAGCGGCCGGAGAGGTGAAAACCAAACCAACCCAGCATAGTGTGAAAGAGCTGCGTAGCATCGGCATTCAGCCGGATATTTTGTTGTGTCGCACTGAAATGCCCCTCAGCAAAGAGATTAAGGCCAAAATCGCCCACTTCTGCAATGTGGAGCCTGAGGCGGTAATCACAGCCCAGGATGTGGAGAGTATCTACGAAGTGCCCCTGAGATTTCATCAGGAAGGGTTAGATGACAAAATTATACAGTTCCTTAATATTTGGACCGGGGCGCCACGGCTGGAACAGTGGGAAAAACTGGTTGAGCGCCTGAAAAATCCAAGGCACGAAGTTACCATTGGCATTGTTGGTAAATACATTGATTTGCGAGAGTCCTACAAAAGTCTGAACGAGGCCTTGGTCCACGGTGGTGTTGCCAATGATTGTCGGGTCAATCTTTCCTTTATAGATTCTGAGGAGGTTGAGACGGAAGGGGGCGAGGCCCTGCTAGAGGGTGCAGACGGCATTCTGGTGCCGGGTGGTTTCGGTGCCCGTGGGTTTACCGGCAAAATCAAGTCAATCAAATACGCCAGGGAAAACCGGGTGCCCTTTTTTGGCATTTGTCTTGGTATGCAGATGGCCGTGGTGGAATTCGCCCGTAATGTAGCTGGAATCAAAGAGGCCCACAGCATGGAATATGACCCGAACACCAAGGGTCCGGTTATCTACCTCATGCGTGAGTGGTATGATTACCAGACAAAGACCGTGCAGCGACGTGACGAAGATACCGATCTGGGTGGCACCATGCGGTTGGGAGAGTATCCCTGCATCTTGCAGAAGAACTCAAATGCCCATGCTGCCTATGGAAACGGTGAAATTTACGAACGCCACCGGCACCGCTACGAGTTCAACAACGAATACCGCGAGATACTCGGGAGCAAAGGGCTAGTGTTCACCGGGCAGTCTCCTGATAAACAACTGGTGGAAATCATCGAAATAGAGGACCATCCCTGGTTTCTCGGCTGTCAGTTTCACCCCGAATTCAAATCCCAACCAATGGATCCCCACCCCCTCTTTCGAGATTTCATCAAAAGCTCACTGGAACACTCTATCCAGAGAGACAAATCCTAACCCGGATATTTCATGAATTACTTGCTGCGACCACGGATATGGCCATCCTTCCTGGCGTCCTCGGGTGTCGACCCCTGCGACGTACCGTTCAGGTACGCCTCGGAACCAACACCCTGCGGTTGCCAGGTGGCACACCCATCCTCTTCGCGCTCGCTGCGCTCCGCTCAGTCCCGCAAGCGGGTTCCCAGTTTCGTGGTCTCGCGACAGCAATTCATGAAATATCCGGGCTAAACTCTCAAGCCGCCGCTGGCGAGCCAGAAAGGCTACTGATGCGATCCGTTGCTCTGGACCAATTTATTATTGGCGATGGTCGGCTTTTCTTCATAGCTGGACCGTGTGTGATCGAAAGTCCTGAAGCCACCATGGCCGTGGCTGCAGATCTCAGCAAGCTGGCTGACAAATGGGATCTCCCTCTGATATTCAAGAGTTCCTACGATAAGGCAAACCGTACCTCGCACTCTTCTTTCCGGGGGCCCGGACTGGAAGAGGGGTTGGAAATTCTTGCCACTGTTCGGCGCCAATTCAATCTACCCGTTCTCTCCGACGTTCACTCAGTTGCAGAAGTGGAAAGGGCGGCTGAGGTGCTTGATGTTATTCAAATCCCAGCATTTCTCTGTCGCCAGACTGACCTGGTGATGGCCGCGGCAGAAACGGGCAAGCCCGTCAATTTAAAAAAAGGCCAGTTTCTGGCTCCCTGGGACATGGCTAACGTCGTGGCCAAGGTTCACGCCACAGGCAACCAACAGATTTTGCTCACTGAGAGGGGCACTACCTTTGGCTACAATAACTTGGTAGTGGATATGCGCTCTCTTCACCTCATGAGGCAGCATGGCCTGATTGTTTTTGATGCCACCCACAGCGTTCAGCTTCCTGGAGGGTCCGGAGACCGTTCTGGGGGTGATCGTCGATTTGTGGGCCCACTGGCCCGGGCAGCCGTGGCCGCCGGGGTGGACGGGGTATTTTTGGAGGTGCATCACAATCCGGAGCAGGCACGCTGTGACGGTCCCAACTCTATCCCCATAGCTGAAATGGACGATCTTGTAGAGATCCTGCTGAAAATCCATGCCACTGTACAGCCTTTCGTCGGCGAGAGCGAGGAAAGGGTGCTGTGAAGTATCACCGGAGCGAGGCAGAAGTCAAAGAAAGGGCAGCTCGGATTAGACTGCTGATCCTTGATGTGGACGGAGTGCTTACCGACGGCGGCCTCATCTTGCACGCTGACGGCCAAGAAAGCAAAGTGTTCCACGTCCACGACGGCCACGGCATTCGGTTGGTACAACGGGCGGGAATTGAGGTGGCTTTGCTCACAGGTAGAAGTTCGCAGGTGGTAGCCGATCGCGCCAAAAACTTAGGGATCGAGTTGGTGGTTCAAGGAAGCAGGAACAAGCTGATTGACTATGAGAAGATGCTGCAACAGAGAAGGCTTGATGACCAAAATGTTGCCTACGTTGCTGATGATCTCGTGGACGTTCCGGTTCTGAGGCGAGCGGGCTTGGCGGTAGCGGTGGCTGACGCTACCGCCCACATCCGCGATTATTGTCACGCTTGTACCATTAGTAAAGGCGGTAAAGGGGCAGTGCGTGAAGTGTGCGACTTTTTGCTCCAGGCCCAGGGAAAGTGGGAGGAAGTTACTGCGCCATACTTTGGTGATAGTGGTGGGTAGGAAACAGAGTTTGAGCTCGGGAACTCTGCAAGAGGAAACAAAGATCTCAAAGAATTGGAAAATTGGGTAATTTAGGGATTATAATAGATTCAAAGTAGCAAACCTGGTCCTCAGGGCCAGTCCACGATCCCGCATTGCGGGGGTCACAGTTCAATGGCTTTGTCGGTAAAGATTGCGAGCTGTTTTGGAGTATTGGAGTGTTGGAAAAAGCGAAAGCCCGAATTTCAACTTGAATGAGTCCTTTCATTACTCCATTACTCCACCAC
>PPDG01000242.1 GCA_002899795.1 Desulfobacteraceae bacterium
ACGGGAAGAGTTCAGCATTCACGCTCTCCGGGAAGCAGCGGCCCAATCTCTGAGAACTCTGCGGGACCGGCGTCAGCCCCGGGCAGTCATGCCCATTCCTTTCGATAGCAAATTTCCTCTTGATACTGAGGATACGGCTGAAGCATGCGTATTGGGGGGGATGCTGGGTCTATATCAATTCACTGAACTGAGAACCAGAGATCTTGACAACATCAAGGACTTTGACTCGCTTATTATTCTTTCACAGAAGGATTCAAAAAAACTTGCTGCTCGAGTAGACCGGGCCAAGACCATGGCCAGCGGAATTTATCTGGCTCGGGATCTGGTCACCTTGCCCCCAAATCTGGCTACCCCCACTATTTTAGCGGAGAGAGTGGGAGAGGTGGCGGAGCAGGCTGGGGTGAACTTCCACCTTATCGAAAAGGAAGAGGCTGAAAAACTGGGAATGGGTGCGTTTTTAGCTGTGGCGCAAGGCAGTGATGAACCAGGCCTTATGGTGGCGCTGGATTATCAGCCATCAAAGGATGACGAGCCACCGGTGGTCCTGGTTGGCAAGGGGATCACTTTTGATAGCGGCGGTATCTCCATAAAGCCGTCAAAAGACATGGACAGGATGAAACACGATATGGCAGGAGCTGCCGCTGTCATCGGCGCTATTCAAGTGGTTGCTGCTCTAAAATTGCCGCTGAGGGTGGTTGGCCTTATTCCCTTCACTGAGAACCTCCCCAGCGGCAAAGCTTATAAACCAGGAGATGTGATCCACTCGTTGAGCGGACTGAATATCGAGGTAATAAATACGGATGCCGAGGGGCGTATGATTCTGGCTGATGCCCTCACTTATGCTGGACGTTATGAGCCTCAGGCCATAGTTGATCTCGCCACTCTCACCGGGGCATGTGTTGTGGCACTGGGCGACGATGTTGCCGGACTCATGGGTACCGACGATGAATTATTGGCCAGGCTACAGGCCGCGGGGGAAGAGAGCGGTGAAAAGGTGTGGCCCCTACCTTTGTGGGATAGTTACTTTAAGCTCATGAAAAGTGACGTTGCCGATTTGAAAAACGTAGATGGCCGCAAAGCTGGAGCGATTACGGCAGCGATTTTTTTGAAGCAGTTCGTCCCAGAAGGAGTGCCGTGGGCTCACCTGGATATAGCCGGCTGCGCTTGGGAGGAGAAAGGGAAACCTTTGGTTCCCAAGGGAGCCACAGGTATGGGAGTGCACTTGTTAGTTCGGCTGCTCCAGGAATGGCAGCCCTTAGCCTGAACCCGAGGCTGAGTCTGCGTTCTACCCTAATAGTTCCCGCAGCTCATCTCCAAGGATGGTCTCTTTTTCAAGGAGTGTTTGGGAGATGATCTCCAGATGCTCTCTCTTTTCATTGAGTATTGTTCTGACGCGTTGGTGGCACTCTTCCATCAGTCGGGAAACCTCGGCGTCGATTTCTTGAGCAGTCTTTTCGCTGTATTCTTTGGCAGGCGCAATGCCGGTATTGAGAAAAAGGGGACGTTTCTCTCTTGTATAGGTAACAAGGCCCAATTTTTCGCTCATACCATACTCAGTGACCATACTTCTAGCAATGTCGGTGGCCCGCTGGAGGTCGTTCTGGGCACCGGTGGAGATATCTTTGAAGATGATTTCTTCCGCGACCCGGCCACCCAACAGGACACAGAGCCGATCCAGGAGTTCCTCCCGGGTCATGAGGTAACGATCCTCAGTGGGGAGTTGTTGGGTGTAACCAAGGGCGGCAATGCCCCTGGGAATTATGGAGACCTTATTCACTGGATCGGCGGTGGGCACGTTCATGGCTACCAAAGCGTGGCCGCTTTCGTGATATGCTACGATATGTTTTTCCTTCTCATTCATCATCCGGTTTTTCTTTTCCAACCCTCCAATGATCCGGTCGATGGCATCTTGAAACTCAGCCATGCCAACGCTATTCTCATCTCGACGGGCTGAAAGCAAGGCTGCTTCATTGACAAGGTTAGCCAGGTCCGCACCCACAAAACCAGGGGTTAAAGCCGCAACCTTAGCGAGATCAACGTCAGGGCCGAGTTTTACTCCTTTCGTGTGAACCTTGAGAATGGCTTCTCGACCGCGAAGATCGGGCCTGTCTATGGCCACGTTCCGGTCGAAGCGACCGGCGCGCAGGAGGGCAGGATCAAGAATTTCAGGGCGGTTTGTGGCAGCCATGATGATAACCCCCGCTGTAGCATCGAAGCCGTCCATCTCCACGAGCAACTGGTTGAGAGTTTGCTCCCGCTCATCATGACCCCCCATTGGACTCATGCCCCTCGCTTTGCCCAGTGCATCCAGTTCATCCACGAAGATGATACAAGGAGCCTGCTCTTTGGCCTGAGCAAAAAGATCACGAACTCTGGCCGCACCCACGCCGACAAACATCTCCACAAACTCTGAGCCACTGATACTGAAAAAGGGGACACCGGATTCTCCGGCTACAGCCTTGGCAAGCAAGGTTTTGCCGGTGCCCGGGGCACCCACAAGCAAGACGCCCTTGGGAATCTTGCCACCGAGACGGGTAAACTTTTCCGGTGTTTTGAGGAATTCAACGATTTCTTCAAGTTCTTGTCTTGCCTCATCAATACCAGCAACATCTTTAAAGGTTACGCCCACCTCACGGTCCGCGTAAATTTTCGCCCGGGCTTTCCCCAATGAGAGAACTCCCTGGGGGCCGCCGGCCATACGGCCGATGAGAAATCTCCAGACGATAATGAAAAAAGCGAGGGGCAGAACCCATGATAGCACCGCGGCTAGCCACTTGCTCTCGTAATGACCTTTGTAGTCTATTTTCTGGGCGTCCAGGAGTTTCACCAATTCCGGATCCTCGACCCGCACAGTGACAAAAGGCCGATCTTTGCGGCCCTGTTTATCCTCTTTAAGAATACCGGTTATCTGTTGGGGCTTGAGGCTAAGTTTTTGGACCTTCTCTTCCACGACGTAACGTTTGAATTCCGAATAGGGGATGGTGTCAATTTGACTGGCTGTGAAATAGTCGTGAATGATCGACAAGGCAAGAAGAGCCATGAGAAAATACCAGAAGGAAAAGTGAAACTTGCGACGGCCGGGATCCCCCTTGGGCGGCATGCCGCCGAAAAAAGACCTGAGCTTGTCGAGAATGTTCTGGTCCTCGGGTGATTGACGGCTGGTCCTCTTGGCCATGTTGCCCTCCTTATGCCAAACTGATCAATACGAGCTTAACCGATTAACAGGATGCTGATTTCTTCAGATATACACAGATAACATTATTATTCAACATCGAAAACCTGGTCCTTCCCCGCGTAGCG
>PPDG01000611.1 GCA_002899795.1 Desulfobacteraceae bacterium
CAACGACTTCAGTGGATCTGAGACAACCGGGCTTAGATCTCCGGCTGGTGCCCCGGTAGTTGGAATTCCACGCGGCCTTCTCTATTTTAGATACCAACCCCTGTGGACAACGTTTTTCTCCCACTTGGGAGTTAAGGTTCAGGTGTCACAGCCCACCGAACGGTCAAGATTTGAGAGCGCCCAAAGCCTCACCCGCAGCGATCTTTGTCTCCCTGTCAAAGTCTTTTTGGACCATGTGGCCAGACTGAAAGACTCGGTGGACTACCTCCTTTTACCTCGGGTCATCAGCGTCAGCCCAGACGCTTATATGTGTCCAAAGATTCTGGGATTGACCGACATGGTTCGTAATGTGTTCCCGAACTTGCCAGATTTGTTGACACCCAGGATTAACGCCAAACTGCCAAAACCAGAGGGATTTGCCGGGGCCTGCTTTGAGGTGGGACACCACTTCGACAACAGCCAAATCCGGGTGGAGAAGGCGTGGGAGGCTGCTCAGAAAGCTCAGATTGAATTTGAACAGCGGCTGCTGAGCTATCCACTGGACCAGGCCTTAGGCCCATGGGACGAGACTTTTTCCAAGCAACACAGTACGTCTGCTTTACAACCTCGGTATCGAGTAGCAGTCATCGGCAGGCCCTACATCTCCTTCGATAAGGCTCTCAGTCACGACCTGCTGAGTCTGCTCAAACGGCATGGTGTGCAGATTGTTACCCCGGAATCTCTGCCCGGCGAAGTCAAGGACAAAGAAAGTCAGAAACTGTCCAAACAAGTATACTGGCAACTGGGCAAAGAACTGGTGGCTGCGGCGATGCACTATATGCAATGTGGAGACGTGGATGGCATCATCAATGTCTCCAGTTTTGGCTGCGGCCAAGATTCCTTTACCAACGCCCTGGTGGATTACTACGTCACCAAACATTCACATAAACCGTATCTCAATTTGGTCCTGGACGAGCACACAGCCGACGCCGGTTTGGATACCCGGGTGGAGGCTTTTCTGGACATGGTGGACCAGAGGACAAAAGATGGGCCTTTTGGGTCGAGAGTGGTCGAGGAGGAAGCAGAGCCCTTCAATTCCAAAAAGTTTATAAAGCAACCCACATCACCAGAGATGCACTTGACCATTCCCCACATGGGTCATCTCCATATTGGCTTCGAGCAGGTGTTCAAGAATCTGGGCGTGCACATAACCATGCCACCTCGCCCCAACAAAGAAGCACTGATGCTGGGGACGCGCTATTCTCCTGAGTGTGCCTGCCTGCCGTTCAAACTGAATTTGGGTAACATGATCCAAGCGTTGAATCAGGGTGCCACCGATATTATGATGACTGGCGGCTTCGGCCCCTGCCGTTTTGGCTACTACAGCGTGATTCAGGAACAGATCCTGCGGGACTTGGGCTACGAGTTCCGGATGGGTCGAGCAGATGACCCTGACAGCCTGCGTGACATGCTGGACATGGTCAAGAGAATCGCTGGGCTTAACACCAAATGGGATTCTTACAAGGTGTTTTTCTTCATACTCTATCGGCTGGCTTTGGTGGACTGGGCTCTACGGCGTGCTCACTGGCTGCGGCCAAGGGAGATTGAGAGACGAGCAACTGATCGGGCCCTTGGTCGCAGTATGAAGATAATTGAAGAAACCAGTCGCCTTCGTGGCCTGTGGCAAGCAAAGAGGAAGGTGCGCAAGATATTGGCTACGGTTGCTCACGACCGCAGTCGTTCTGTTCTTCGGGTAGGCATTGTGGGCGAGATCTTCATGGTCCTGGAAAATTATGCCAACATGAATGTGGAAGAACGGCTGGGGGAGATGGGAGTTGAGGTCCATCGTGGTGTTTGGCTCAGTGACTGGCTCAACGACCGTTATCGCTTCAAGCTGTTCAGGCGTAATCAGTTCAAGTGGTCCCTGCGTCAGGCCGCACCATACTTGCGTGAACCCAGTGGAGGTGAAAGCGTAAAGTCTGTAGGTAAATCAGTCAGCTTCGCCAAAAAAGGGTTTGACGGTATCGTTCACCTGATGCCTTTTACTTGCATGCCCGAGTTGGTGGCTCAGACGATTCTGGCCAAGGTGGCAAGAGATTACAACATTCCGGTGCTTACCCTTATTTTCGATGAGCACACTTCGCCGGGTGGGGTGCAAACTCGGTTGGAGGCCTTTGTTGACCTGATTAACCACAGCAAGGGTAATATCGCTTAGCCTTCGCTACAGATCGCCTGTTTCCCATTTGCCGCAACGATCCCCCCACCGCACCAAGCGCTCCTGGCCTTGGGCTATTGGTATCTTTACCTCCATGACCTCGCAGCCATTGGAGCAACCCTCGCATTCAAAACTGTTGAGTTTATAGGGTATTTCTCCAACCTCAAAACCGCGGAAGCGAGTTTGTCTGGTTGAGGCTACCACTTCTTTGGCCAGCAGCGCGGCACCAATGGCTCCCATCACCTCGTAGTCAGGTGGGACGGTCAATCCTGTGTCCAAAACTCGCTCGAAGGCAGTCTGTATGCCCACATTGGCAGCTACACCACCCTGGAAAAGAATAGGTCGGCGGAGTTCCTGGCTCTTGACCAGATTGTTCAGATAATTGCGAACCAACGCCTCGCACAAACCTGCGATGATGTCTTCCACGCTGTGGCCCATCTGTTGTTTGTGAATCATGTCCGACTCTGCGAACACCGTACAGCGACTGGCGATCTTTACTGGTTTGCTAGCCTTGAGGGCATATTCACCAAAAGATTCAATGGGGATTCCTAGTCGGTATGCCTGCTGGTCCAGAAAAGAACCGGTGCCGGCGGCACACACCGTGTTCATGGCAAAGTCGATTACGATGCCGTTTCGCAAAATGATACTCTTGGAGTCCTGCCCGCCAATTTCGATGATCGTATGCGCCTTCGGCTCATAATGGAGGGCTGCCACAGCATGGGCAGTAATCTCATTCTTAATAACATCAGCACCTATGAGAATGCCGGCCAGATAGCGCCCACTGCCGGTGGTGCCAACACCGCTGATGCTCAACTCACCGTTCATTTTCTGAGCCAATCCCATGAGACCATTTTGCATCGCCTTCATGGGTTGGCCGTGGGTACGCAGGTACTTCTTGTGCAGCACTCTACCACTGTCATCCACAAGCACCAGGTTAGTGCTGATGGAACCCACATCGATTCCCAGATAAGCGGCTTTCATGACCGAACCCCTTATTATTGTCAGTTGTAGAGAAGTAGGAAAAGCAAGTGTAGGGGCGGGGTTTACCTGCCCGCCATCGGCTTCGCCTACAGGCAATTGCC
>PPDG01000579.1 GCA_002899795.1 Desulfobacteraceae bacterium
CTCCGCTGTCATTTGTTGTAAGAGGTAGGGGCATCAAAGATGGCGCGCGCAAACCGGCATTACCTTCCAGGTAATCACATCTGGCATATCTCTGTCATAACAAAGAATTTTTAATAAGTTGGTCCAACTGCCGCGTAAAAAAGACCCACTCCAGTATTTTGCTAACAAAACTCAGAGTTACATTACTTTCCAATGGGACGGTTGCAATACTGCAAAGATTCGCCTAAGCTTACCTAGCCCGGATAATTCATGAATCACCTGCTGCGACAGTGGATTCGGCCGTCCTTCCTGCAGTCGTCGGGTGTTCCTTCGACAGGCTCAGGACAGGCTCCCCCTGCGACGTACCGTTCAGGTGCGCCTCGGGACCAATCCCGCGGTACCGCGGGACGGTTATCAGGTGGCACGCCCGTCTTCGCGGTCTCGCAACGCCAATTTATGAATTATCCGGGCTAAGGCTTTGTTTTGTTCCTAGCGAACCTTAACATTTTCTCTCTGGAAACGGAGGTGTCTTTCTTCTAACGGCTCGTCGGGCCGTAGTGACAGTTAGCGAAGCGCTCCGAAGGAAAATGTCACGCTTGAACAGTACCACCCTGCCACAGGCCAACTGAACCAATACACCACTGTAGCGTCACTAAACCCTTTATATGATTATCAAGTCTTGATGAAGCAGTCATGAGCAATATCCGAATTCTCCATGATTTCTACTCTTACCCGGAAGGTACGAAAAGGACACTACGCATCTATACGCCGGCTCTCTACTCTTTAGAGCCGGAGCGGCGCTTCCCGGTGCTTTACATGATGGACGGGCAAAACGTCTTCAGCCATCCGGAATCCGCGATCTATCATACCTGGTGTGCAAACACAACCATGGATCAGCTCATCCTTGAAGGTCGCATCCGGCCTTGGATCATCGTCGCTGTCGATCACCTGCCTAACCGCTTTGCGGAATATGTTCCCTGGCCAGATGCTGCTGTAGGAGCCGACGGGCGAGGATGGCTGTTCGCCGATTTTTTGACCAATCACCTGAAGCCGTTCGTTGACCAAAACTATAGAACTCTTCGGGAACCCCATTGGACCGGGGTAATGGGATCTAGCCTCGGGGGTTTGATGAGTCTCGCACTCGGCAAATCCAACCCGCACATCTTCGGGCGGATCGGCGCGGTTTCCCCTTCGATTATGTGGGCCGACGGCGAGATCTTCCGTTTATGGAACGGTCCCACTGGCCAGTGGTGCAAAATTTACATGGATACCGGATCGCTCGAACGGTATTGGTATTACGATATCTATCTGGATTACATCGAAGCGACCATGAAGTTCTATAACCATTTGAAAAACCTCGGACTCGGCGATCACGAACTCCGCTACGTTGTGGCTGATAATCATTTCCACAATGAAGAGGCCTGGCAGGCACGTCTACCGGATATCCTGCCATGGCTTTTAGAGGATGCTAAAGGCATCTGATTGCGCCCTGCAATCAATGAGGGCCTCTGCGGTTCACCACTGCACACTCCTTTTTTGACGGGCTTGGCGATATTGATCGAAGCTTAGTCTAACCAGTCTCTTCAACCGTAGCGATTGCCCTCAAGACCTCTTCCAGGTCACGGGATCTCAAGAGATACACATAGTTGCCCATGGCCTCGCTGAGCGCATGGGGGATTTCCATGTGCGCGACGGTCAAGGGGCCAAGTTCGAACAACACTTTTTCGTGACCCAGCCGGTATTTGATGCCGGTACGCCGAGAGGCATGAGCGACGTGATATTTCCGCTCAAAACTAAAGTCCCGGCGGTTGCACGCGATCAGATCGGCCCACCAGCGGAAGAGATCGATATCACAGGCATAATTCATCATATCCACAGTGTATCCTCCCGGCGGGCGGACGTTTATTTCCAAGGCATAGTAGTCTGAGGCATCCTTTCGGAAGAATTCAATGTGGAAGAAACGTTCCCGCACATCGAAGGCCGAAACGCTCTTTCTTCCCAACTCCTCAAGTCTGGCGGGGATGTCTCGAAAAGAATAGTAGTGCAGATGACGCCGCTCGCTAACAGTCTCCATGATGCCAGCTGAAAAACGGTGAACCGTCCAAAACACAATCTCACCGTCGCGGTTGGTCAGGCCGTCAAAACTGAGAAGATCGCCACTTAGAGACTTTTCGACCATATACCCTTCCGGCATGTTTTCAAAGACAGCCTCCAACTGTTCGTCACTGGAAACTTTAAAGGTACCCGCGGCGCCAACGCCCTGATCCGGTTTGAAGATGATGGGATATCCGTATCGTCCCACGAAATTTCGCATCTCTTCGGAACTTATAGCCAGTATCCCTTGCGCGCAAGGTATTCCTGCCTCGATGAACCGCTGTTTCATTCCCATCTTGTGGCGATTGATTTCCAGATCGTCCGGTTTCTGGCCGAAAACGTTGAAGTCTTCCCGCAGCTGTGCATCAACCCCAAGCCAAAACTCCGTGTGAGATTCGATTCGGTCGATCTTCCCATACTTGTGAGTGAAGAAGCCGCAAGCACGGAGCAGGATCTCATAGTGGGTCATGGTTGGAACCTGGTAATAATCCGTCAGTGCCTCGCGAAGTTCAGGACGCAGTTCGTTGTAGGAAGCATCGCCAATGCCCAGAACGGTCACGCCTGCCTGGTGGAGGGATGTGCAAAAGTTGTAGTATGTTGGTGGAAAGTTCGGCGAGATAAACACTACATTCATCTTCTTTCTCCTTTCGAGGATCATAATGCATCATCACCCCAAAGGCACTCGAAATGTGATGGGGGAGGGTGTTGTAATCTAAGAGTTCACATATCTTGCCCAGTATCTTGAGACTTCAATGGGTTAAGATATGATAAGCTGGGTGAGCTTACCGAATTTCGCTGAGCTTTTACAGGCTGACCTATAGAGACGCAAGCTCTTCCTGGAGGCACATTTATTGAAGCAAGAATCTCGTCCTGCCTTTACTATTATATATGAGAGGTTTAGAAGCTTTCCGAACAGACGGAAGGAGTAATGGTCGGGGTCGGTGGTCAGACCAAGCCAAACATCAGGGTAGGGTCGGTGGTCGGACCAAGGTAATTAAGAGGAAAGGCACAAGGTACAAGGTTCAGGTCGCAAGGCTATTTGGGTCACTTGGCTTCGCCGTCATTAGGTCACTACGCTGCGCTGTCATTTGTTGTAATAGGTGAGAGGCACTAAAAATGGCGCGCGCAGACCGGCATTACCATCCAAATAACGGCGCGTGCTCGGCGCGCGGTCGGGCCAAGTTAACTAGTTGACAG
>PPDG01000400.1 GCA_002899795.1 Desulfobacteraceae bacterium
ACACTCCAAGAGAGAGAAAGTCTTTGATAACAAAAAACAGAAAGGAGAATGAAGATGGCGGAAACTGAAAAGATGGTCTACATCGTAACGCACGCGGGAGAGGACCCGGAAAGAGCGACCTTTCCATTCATGCTGGCGACTGCGGCCCAGGCCATGGAAGTCGAGGTCGTAGTGGCTTTGCAGGGAGTATCAGTCTTTCTCGCCAAGAAAGGCTACCTGGAGCACGTCGTAGCAGCCGGTTTGCCCGCACTCAAGGACTTGGTGAACAGTTACCTTGAGTCCGGAGGCAAGCTACTCATCTGTACGCCCTGCGTCAGAGATAGAAACATTGAAGAATCTGACTTGATCGAGGGATGCGAGTTGATTGCTGCAGCGAGACTTAACCAAGAGATTCTTAGTGCGAACGCAACTCTGGTTTACTAGGTAGGTCGGGAAAAGGTTTGCCTGGCGGTAATAGTTTCTCCCTCCCCTTCAAGAGACTGTGTCGCAATTTGTCATCCCGGCCAAGTCCGCCGCCGGCGGACTTGAGCCGGGATCCAGGAATAATTTAATTATATTGAACTTTCACTGGATTCCCCTTCGACTTCGCTCAGGGTGGTGAGCCTGTCGAACCACGGATCTCGTCCGGAATGACGGCTTCGGCGAATTGTGACAAAGTTTCCACGGGGAGAAGAGATTATTGCGGATCTATTTTTTTCAACTTTTGTCAATCCGCAAATCTGCAATCTAAAATCAAACTTCGCCCCCTTATTCTCTGGGCGAGGTGACTTCCCTCACATACTCGACAAAATAATCCGAGAAAATCCCACCAATTTTGTTGGTAGAAGCAAACTGCCATTTCTTCGGTAACTCAGACTTAGCTTCGCTTTTCCCAGTAAAATGCAAAAGCAGACCAATAGAGTTGCTCTTGCGTCCTTCCTTGTCACGAATATAAATGTCTAAGTGGAACATTTTTTCTCGTAGATGTAGCGAGGGAGGGGTTTTAACAAAAAGGTACCCAGCAAATTCTCCTCTCTCTTCTTCGTGTATAGGGGCGATGGAGTAGGTAAGAAAACTCATACCAGCTGGGGATATTTTAGCGACAATGTCTTTCATGTCACCGTCTTTATCCTCAGCTTTGATAAAGATTTTCCAGACCTCACCTGGCTTGACGTTCTGAGGTGCATAAGAATCCAAGATAACCGGCTTGTTTCCCGGGTCTATGGGGACGAGTTTCCATAGTTCACCACAGCCGAGTATGGTTGTTGTCAGCACCAAGACTACCAGGTATTTTTTCACGATTAACTCGTTTTTCTATTTGTCCTTCATCAAAAAAACTATATTTCCCCTCCCCTGGCGGCCTCTGGCTCGTAGAGCCGACGCCTCGGAGAGGAGGGGATAAAGGGGAGGAGGTTAATTGGATTCGCAAGCATGCACGAAACCTAAAATATTTCGATTCAAAGCGAGTTGGGTTCAGGCTTTTGCGTTATCTGAAAGGAATCTTCCAAAAACCTGCCGGTGCTTTCACTGAGTCTTGACCAAGTGTAAGCAACGGCTATATAAAGTGATCTCCATTCGCCCGGAAAGACTGAAGCTTTCATAAAGAGCCAACAGACCGCCATTGTTTATAAAACTAGTATAATTGCGGAAATGGCGCCGGCCGGCCAGACGCTCAATGAACCGACACATGGCAGCTGCAAGGTTGGCTGGTGGGGGGACTCGATAGTCCACCAATATGACATGAGGCGCCAGCCGCTGCATCTCCTTCAATAGTGGAAGACGCTGGCTTGCATCCATCTCGTGAAGGACCATGCAGGCAATGGCATAATCAAAAGAACCAGCCAAGAAATTTTCCAATTTCGCGCCATCGCCGAAGAGAATCTGCACATTATTGAAACCACGCGCCCGAGCTTGTCGGTCTGCAAAAGACCACATCCGCTTGGAGGTCTCAACCCCCACCAGTTCTGAGCACACGTCAGCAAGGGAAAAAAGGAGTTCGCCTGTGCCGCAGCCGATATCGATGAGAGTACTGCCAGGCTTCACCTGGGAGCGCACCAATCGGTGAACTCGTCTCAGAAGTGGATCGACCAAGATATGGTATAGCCAACCCTCGTAGAAGTGATCTTTGCGTTTTTGGGGCATCCAAATTTCTACCACATTATTCTGCCGATGGTAAGTAACAACCAAACTCATCTCTCGCAAAAACGCAGCACTCCATGCCTGACCAGTCTGCCACCAAGCCGAAAAGCAGGGACATGGCAATTACAACTTGCGGATGATCGACACCTTATGATACGCAATCACAATGCAGACCGATTTGTGGTGGCTCTCCTAACGGGCAGGGATTGTGTATGCCGGTTTTCGACAAAAAAGACTTCCCTAAGGTACTGGCGCAGGTGGAACAAGGTAGCATAGCCTCTCTTTATTTACTTTACGGCGAAGATTACCTGGTGAAGTCAGCCCTGGCACAACTAACCGAAATTCTCGTTCCAGAACCCCAGCGGAGCACTAACCTTGAGATAGTTGACGGCAATCAAGCGGATTTTCGACAAATATTAGACAACGTCAACACCTTTGCGCTATTCGGAGGGCGGAAAGTGGTTGTGGTACAGGATTGTCGTGTTTTTTATTCTCGGGCCAACCTCCCTACTCTTTACCTCAAGAGTAAGGAGGCCCATGAGGCAGGAGATCTGGAAGTTGCTGCCCGATTGCTGCTGGAGGTGCTCGCCTACGCCGGATGGTCTCTCACCGATGTGGCAGATGGAGCCTGGCGAGAAATTCCCACCGACCTGTGGCAACAGACCACGGGCGTGGAGGGAGACCAGACGGAGGTGGCATGGCTGGAAGCGGTTGTAGGCCACGCTGGTAGTACTGGAATGGAGGTGCCAAAGCTGAGAGATGATGGTTCTTTGCTGGAGACGGCCCTAAAGGAAGGCTTCCCTGAAGAGCAATGTTTACTCCTTACCACCGATACTGTGGACAAGCGGCGAAGCCTCTATCGCCTTATGGATGAGAAAGGGGTTGTGGTCGATTTTGGTGTGGCTTCAGGTAGTAGCCGTAAAGTTCGCTCCCAGCAAGAGACGGTCTTGAAAAACCTGGCGCAGGAAACCCTCTCCGCAGCGGGCAAGACAATTGAGCCCCAGGCGCTCGCTCTGCTCTTTGAGCGCACCGGATTTAATCTCTGGGCCCTCAAGACCCAGCTAGAAAAACTCATGTCGTTTGCGGGCGAGGCGACGCTGGTAACTCGCGAGCAGGTGAAGGGTTTGAGCGACCAGTTCCGGGAGGAACCT
>PPDG01000341.1 GCA_002899795.1 Desulfobacteraceae bacterium
AATAAGGTTTCAGGTTTCAGCTTCTATGTTTTTTTCCTGACACCTGACACCTGACACCTGAAACCCTTAGATTTGGTGCTTGGATTTGGGGATATCATCTACTCCATCACTCTAGCAGACTGCCGCAAGGGGGGAAAAACCATTGAAGCCCCCCAGAGGGCGGCCCAAAGCCGGGTCCTTTGAGCCCGGATTCTTCACTGGGGTTATTCCTTTTAAACCGTCACGAACAATACTGCTATGCGTCTTTCACTAATCGGGATGTCGGGGTCAGGGAAATCACACTGGTCTATGAGGCTTGCCGAAATCGGTTTCCACCGTTTCTGCTGCGATGAAATGATAGCAAGGAACCTTTCTGCCGAACTGATTCGAGCAGATGGCACTGTAATGGATCTGGGTGAGTGGATGGGATTTCCTTACGAGCCCAACTATAAGGAGCGTGAGGCCAGGTATCTGACTTATGAGATAAAAGTGCTCGATGAAATTCTAGGATATGTAGCAGACTCTGCTCGGGATCCTGGGGAGAACATAATTGTAGATACCACTGGTAGTGTTATTTACACTGGGGAAACAGTTTTGGAAAAACTGTGCTTGCACACTACGGTTGTTCATTTCTCGACGCCGCCTGAGGTTCAGGAACGCATGCTAGATGTTTATAAGGCTCAGCCGAGACCGATTTTGTGGAGGGACGTGTTTAGCAAAGAACCAGACGAAGCCAATGAGCAAGCCCTGGCGCGCTGCTATCCCGAACTACTGGCTTCTAGGGAACGTTGGTACGAGAAATATGCAGATGTGACAATAGACTATTACGCGCGCAACCAAGATAGTTTTGGAGTGAATGACTTTCTAAAAGAGATTGAGGGGGCAGTATAGAGCTCATGTACCTTCTGCCTGAACAAGATCGCGATCAACTCATGATGAGGGCGACCGAATGCTTGGATGAAGGTTCGTCTATTGAAGATAAGATCAAGATGGCTCGCCACATGTATGACTCGTGGTCCGAACAGTTAAAGCGTGAACCACACATACACCAACTTATTGAGAAGCTTGAAGAGTGCCTGGAAAACAGTCGCGAGGCCATGCTGGAACTTGGGATTGTTGAGACCTGCAAACACTGTGATGAAGAGGAAGGGGGAAGTTGCTGCGGCGCGGGTCTGGAAAACAAGTTCGATACCTTTCTTTTACTGATAAATTTGCTACTGGGTGTTTCTTTGCCGGAAGGCCACAGCAGACTCGACAGTTGTTATCTGCTAACAGACAAGGGCTGCTCGTTGAAGGTACGACTTGTGTTGTGTGTGGACTTCCTCTGTCCCAAGATATTGAGTGCGTTAAGTCATGACGAGCTTGTCAGACTCCAGAATATATCAGGTGACGAACTTTTGACCGGCTTTAAGCTGTATGATGCACTTAAGAGATTTATGAGAAACACTAGGCACTGATTTTATTATTGGTCAAGAGGATAGAGCATGAAGCGACCATTTCCCCCTGGAAGCCCCAAACAATGCCCTTGTGGCCACAGCCACGTGTCCTGGACCGCAGGCGAGGACGAGGTTTATTGTTGGGACTGCAACAAAAAATACCCCGTCTCAGCTTGTTTCAGCCCGCAGGACCGTACTCCCTCCGATAATACCGAACAGGATTCTGAGAACTAGCCCGGATGTTTCGCGAATCAATTCGTGAAACCTCTGAACCAGGACAAAAAAAACCCCACCGATCAGTGTTACCCCTAAGCTGGTCTGCTGCGGCTGGACGATGGGGAAGGGGACTTAAGCTGGCAGAAAAAAGAGCCTTGTGGTCTCCTTGCTGTTTGTAGTTGCAAACTGAGTGCCAAAAAACAGAACTGCCCTAGAAACTATAGGAAATCCCCATAAATATATGGCGAAGTGAGTCTACTGTATCACTCCTCAAATCACTGATAAAAAAAGTCGGACCGATGCCTACGAAAGGCTGAAGTCGCCCATTTGGGTAGCGAAGCAAGAGGAAGCCGGAGAAGGGGTCGAAATTTGTATCTGCCTCTATGCTTGTTCCCTGATCTTGTTCATCCGACTGTAAAAGAGGAGCCTCCGAAGCAATCCCAAGCCAAGGGATATCTTCAAACCAGTATCCGAGTTGCTCATCATAGGAGTTATAAGAGGCGTCATTGGAATGCATTAGGTCAGTGTCTTCATATAAGATGGAGAAATGTAACTCCAGCTCTTCGTTCTCAGGTATCCGCAAGTCGAGGCCACTGTCTGAATACAATTCCGCCGTAGCCAGACTGGGGGCCATGAGTGCAAAAGCCAAGACCATCAGAATCATCAGAGGAAGGCTCAGCCGTTTCACATCTCGTTTTCTCATTTTACCACCTTGCTTTGTGCTCTCGTCTGTTTCAGGAGGAGTTGAGAAATATAACCATCCTTTGGTTGATATTCAACCCACGAGCCACCACTTTTATTCAAAATCGAAAATCCCGCCTTGCGGGGATCAGAGTTCAATAGCTCTGCCGGTCTCAAAGACTGAGGTTTCAGGTTTCAGTGTTCAGGTTTCAGTTTTTTGTTTTTCTTTCCTGACACCTGACACCCGACACCTGAAACCCTGAGATATGGGCCCGGATCCTTTATTCTGCGAAAAAGCTTGACAGCCGGGTGTCTAGATTGGTGATGAAGGTCGCAAGGTGTGTCTTGGCCAGAAAGAAACCGAGGAAAACACCAAAACCGTTTGCAATTATGTCCGCAGGGGAAAAAGTTCGGTAGTCGCTGAAGATTTGAAGTAGTTCCAAACACATTCCCATTGCAAAGAATGCAATGCACAGCCTCAGGTGATGGGGCCTCTGTAGGTAGATATTTGCAAACCACAGCATGAGCACCATGTAGGCAAGACAATGAGCCAGCTTGTCACTTTGCTCGAACTCCAGTGGCCGTGGAGGTTTAGGCCACAACGACAAGAATATAACAACTGCGATGATTAACCACCCCAGTGTGAGCCATAGCTTGCTGAATCTAAGAGGATGCATTCAGTTTTGATCTGTTTTTGCTGACAGTTTTATGTAATTATGACAGGCTGCATGATGAGAGCCACCACCAGATTAGCAAAAAATGCGTCACAGCCAAAGACGTTTTAGGAAAATAGGCGAGGAATTCAAACAAACCGCGGTATATCTGGAGAGGTAACATCATGTACGTGCTCAAACTAAAAGGGGATTTGGTGTGGCAGACTGCCGGACCTGACAAGTCTGAGGACCCACTCGAGTTCGAACTTGAAGCCCTCTTGTCAAAACGCCCGACAC
>PPDG01000601.1 GCA_002899795.1 Desulfobacteraceae bacterium
GAGAAGTGTGTGCCACCGGGCAACCGCAGGGGATTGGATCCTAGGCGTACTTGAACAGTACGTCGCAGGGGCCGCCTGTCATGAGCCTGTCGAAGGAACACCCGAGGACGCCAGGAAGGACAGCCATATCCGTGGTCGCAGCAAGTGATTCATGAAATATCCGGGCTAAGATTCTTTGCAGTGCAGCTGTCTTTGAATGGGGGGAAATTAGCCCCACTGAAAAGGTTTTTTTGCCCGTCTAAAATGCTTGCCTTACCTTATCAAACCGATTATGTTGAGTGACTCGTAAGCCCGGTCTTCGGACAGCAGATAAGGTACTGAGGTAACGTTACACCATGGCAAGTTTCAACCAACCCCGCGCCACCCTGGTTTTGGAGGACGGCAGGACATTTTATGGGCAGACCTTCGCCGGCCAGGGCGAGACCCTGGGTGAAGTGGTCTTCAATACTGCCATGACGGGTTACCAGGAAGTTCTTACCGACCCATCTTACAAGGGCCAGATAGTGTCCATGACCTATCCGCTCATTGGTAATTATGGCATTAACGATGAAGACATGGAATCGGCAGCAATTCAAGTTGAGGGGTTCATAGTCCGCGAGTACCTGCCCTATCCCAGCAATTGGCGAAGCCAGAAGAGCCTCAAGGAGTTCTTGGATGAAGGGCAAGTCATAGGCATTGAGGGCCTTGACACCAGGGCCCTGACGAAACACATTCGCACCGCGGGTGCCATGAAGGGCATTATTGCAACGGGGGATAGAGATCCTGAGGAACTGTTGCAGAGGGTTCAAAGTTATCCCGGCTTGGTGGGTCGTGACATGGTTGAAAAAGTCACCACCCCATCTCCTTTCCTTTGGAATGGAGAGAGGCGGCCGCTCCCCTGGAAGTCCGGGATCACCGCAGCCGATGTCTGGCCAGACCGCAGTCACCCCTTCAAAGTTGTAGCCCTGGATTACGGTATCAAATACAACATCCTCCGCCATCTGGCTGGCCGCGACTGCCACACCATCATCCTCCCAGCCCAGGCTGAACCAGCCGATATCCTGGCCCTCGAGCCGGACGGCCTGTTTCTGTCCAACGGACCGGGAGATCCTGCAGCCGTTACCTACGCCATCAACACGGTTCGCCTTCTTTTGCCTGAACTCCCCATTTTCGGCATCTGTTTGGGCCACCAACTCCTAGGATTAGCCATGGGCGGCACAACCTTCAAGCTCAAGTTCGGTCACCGGGGTAGCAACCAGCCGGTGAAGGACCTGCTCACCGGCAAGGTGGAAATCACCTCGCAGAACCATGGCTTCTGTGTGGATATCAATTCACTCAAGGGTAAAGATGTGGAACTCACCCACATTAACCTCAATGACCAGACTCTTGAAGGTATGCGGCACCGGAAACTGCCCATCTATTCGGTCCAATACCACCCGGAAGCCTCACCCGGACCCCATGATGCCACTTATCTCTTCGATAACTTCCTTACCCTCATGCAGAGAAAAAGTTGGTAATGTGCCGTAATTCTGGACGGGGAGACGCGGTGCAAGATGACACGGGGACGCGGGGACACGACGACACGGGGAAATTGATTAATGGTAGCTGAGCAATGGCGCTTGGAGAAGGCAAAGATGAAAGGGATTCAGGAGCCGCATGATTTTTCGCCGTCTCACCGTGTCACCGGTTCGCCGCGTCTCCGCGTCGCAACCTTCGGAGATTGGCGTGGTATTAATTCACTCAAGGGAGTCATAGAGAACTAACCTCAGTTTAACCAAGTCTATGCCTAAAAGAACAGATATTCAGAAAATTCTCATCATCGGTTCAGGACCCATAATTATCAGTCAGGCCTGTGAATTTGACTATTCTGGCACCCAGGCATGCAAGGCCCTGCGGGAAGAGGGTTTCGAGATCGTTCTCATCAACAGTAATCCCGCCACCATTATGACCGACCCCGAGACGGCTCAGCGCACCTATATTGAACCCATCACTCCCGAATGTGTGGCCAAAGTCATTGAACGGGAAAGACCCCAGGCGTTGCTTCCCACTCTAGGAGGTCAGACAGCCTTAAACGTGGCGGTGGCAGTGGGTGAGATGGGAGTTCTGGAGCGCTACGGGGTGGAGGTAATTGGCGCCTCCCTGCCGGTGATCAAAAAGGGGGAGGATCGCGAGCTTTTCCGGGCTGCCATGGAGAAGATAGGTCTGAGGGTACCTGCCAGTGGAATTGCCCGTACCATGGAAGAAGTCCGCCAGGTGGCAGAAGAGATCGGTTTTCCCTTGATTATTCGCCCGTCCTTCACTCTCGGAGGCACTGGTGGCGGTGTAGTCTACAACCGGGAAGATTTGGAACGTATGGCCCGCGCAGGCCTGGATGCCAGTATGAACCGCTCCATCATGCTGGAAGAATCAGTTTTGGGGTGGAAGGAATTCGAACTGGAGGTGATGAGAGACCACATGGACAATGTGGTTATCATCTGCTCCATCGAAAATTTCGATCCCATGGGTATCCACACTGGTGACAGCATCACCGTGGCTCCGGCTCAGACCTTAACTGACCGTGAATATCAGGCAATGCGGGATGCGTCCATCGATGTGATCAGAGAAATCGGCGTGGAAACCGGCGGTTCAAACATTCAATTTGCCATCAACCCGGAAGACGGCGAGATGGTTATCATAGAAATGAACCCCCGGGTATCACGCTCCTCCGCCCTGGCCTCCAAAGCCACCGGCTTCCCCATCGCCAAAATTGCCGCAAAACTTGCTGTTGGCTACAGCCTGGATGAGATCGCCAACGATATTACTCGAGAAACGCGGGCCTCGTTCGAACCCGCCATTGACTATTGCGTGGTAAAAATCCCCCGCTGGACTTTCGAAAAATTCTCTCAAACTCCTGATTCCCTTACCACAACAATGAAATCGGTGGGCGAGACCATGGCCATCGGCCGTACCTTTAAGGAAGCCCTACAGAAAGCAGTGCGCTCCTTGGAAATCGGCCGTTTTTCCATGAACAGCGGTCTATCTCCCGAGTCACTCAAAAACCCGGAATACCAGGGTCTTATTCGCCAAAAGCTGCGCGAGCCCAACTCAGAGAGGCTCTTTTATCTTACCGCGGCCATGGAGGCAGGAATAGAACTGGAAGAAATCCACCAACTTACCAAAATCGACCCATGGTTTCTCTACAATATCGAGCAAATTCTGAATTTTGAGACTCATCTGCGCCAGCAGCCCTTGAGCGATGACCTCTTGCGACAGTCCAAGGCATACGGATTTTCCGACCGTCGC
>PPDG01000016.1 GCA_002899795.1 Desulfobacteraceae bacterium
ACAGTTGCAACCCCGCGCTCCCATCTTGCATAGCGCATAGTGAATAGCGGCTAATGGTCATTCGGGCGTACCGCCCGTCATTTATGGTCATTTATTGTTAAGAAATAATTACTCAATGACGGCCGTAAGGCCTGATGACAGCGAAGCGTAATTACGGCCACTTTAGTGGCCTAGTGACAGCGAAACTTAACGACTGCAGGAGCAAAAAACCCTAGCTTGGATGCTGCCGCTGTCTCATATTATACCGGTGCGCTTGCCTGCCAGGTAGGCACCACCCAAAGGCCCGGCATCATCGCCCAGTTGAGCTCTTGCCACCTTTACCTCAGCCGGTGGAACAAATGTCAGCCGCCGCCCTAACTCCTCGCGCAAGGGACCGATGAACGCCTTCCAGCCGTTCGAAAGGCCACCGCCGATAAGAAAGGACCGAATGCCGAGCAGATGTGCCACGTTGGCGATGGCAATGGCTAAACTGGTACCAACCAAGTGAAAGAGCTCCTGGGCCAATTTGTCTCCGGCCACAGCCGCACTGTATATGGATTCAGCATCCAGTCCCCCTGAACTGTCCAACTTATGCTTGAGGCTGCTCTTTACTCCTTTATCCAACCGCTCTTTGGCTCGCCAAACGAGCCAGGAGGCCGATGCCAGGGTTTCCAGGCAGCCGTAATTACCGCAGCGACATTTTTCTCCATCAGGTTGAATAGTAATATGGCCAACTTCGCCAGCAGAATAGCCATGCCTTTCCCAGACCTTACCATCGATGAGCAGACATCCACCCACTCCGGTTCCCGGGGCGATGCAAAGAAAATCCCCCAGGTCGCGGGCTGCACCTAACCAGTATTCGCCATAGCAGATACAGTTCACATCGTTTTCAATAAAAACCGGGACTCTGAGCTCCTCGCTCAACCTCTTGCCCAACCGGAAATTCTCCCAGCCAGGAAGATTGGGTGAGGTGATCACTATCCCTCTGGCCAAATCCATAAGTCCAGCGCATCCCACCCCCACGCCTCTCAGGACAAAACCGTCCTTTTCAGCTTGGCGGCTCAACTCGGTTAGGTGAGCGCTCAGGTCAGCAAGGACTGCATCAGGCCCTCTATTCACCAAGGTCTTGAATCGCACAGTCTCCAGGAGCTCCTGCCGACGTGGTTCGACCAGGGCTATCTTGATATTGGTACCACCTATGTCAACACCAATGACCGCCTGTGACTGGTTGTTCACCTTCTCTCCCATCGGTTAATTTCTCACAGAGAACACAGATTGAGCATAGCGCATAGCGTCATACGTTACAGTCATAGCGCAATGCTGTCATTCATGGTCACTTGGCCACTTATCGTGGCCGTCATTATGCTCCGCTGTCATTTATGGTCTATTCTTAAGACATAATGACTCAATGACGGCGAAGCCAAATGACCTAGTGACGCTTTGCGCTTGGCGCCATGCGCTTTGCGACATTTTCTGAGGACTCGAGAGCCCGCAGGGCTCGGGCGAGAGCTTCATCAGCTGCACTATCCCTTCAGCGAACCTGTAAAATTCGGCTTCCTTTTCTCCAGAAAGGCCCCAAAGCCTTCGCCAACATCCTCACTGGCGAAACAGAGTGCAAAAGCTTCCATCTCTAGGGCGCAGGCACTAAGCAAGTCCAGGTTCATTCCCTGGTCGATAACGCGTTTGACTGCTTGAGTCGCCACTCTGCCCTTGGTAGCAATGAGGGATGCAACCTTCCTGGTCTCCTCCATGAGCGTTTCGGGAGGAAACACCTTGTTCACCAACCCTATGTCTTTCGCTTCCTGAGCACTGATCATGACTCCGGTCAGGCAAAGTTCTTTGGCCAGGGCCCGCCCCACCAAACGAAGCAGACGCTGGGTGCCGCCAAAACCGGGAATAATGCCCAGATTAATTTCTGGCTGGCCAAGCTGTGCCGTTTCCGAAGCGTAGATAAAATCACATGCCAGTGCGATCTCGCAGCCACCGCCAAGTGCGAACCCGTTCACACAAGCGATCACGGGAATGCTTAGACTTTCCAGGGCAAAAAGAGCCTCCTGCCCCTTAACGGCAAAGTATTTGGCAGAGATAGGGGTCAGCTTCTGTAACTCCTTTATGTCAGCACCAGCCACAAAGGCCCTGTCGCCCGCGCCCGTCAAGATAAGCGCCCTGACCTCCTCGTCGTCTTCAATTGTCCTTATGGCCTCACCCACTTCGGTGAGAGTGCCCATTTTTAGGGCATTCAGCACCTCGGGCCGGTTGAAGGTTATTGTGGCAATTCCCCCTTCCACTTCAAACAGGATATCCTCGTAAGCCATGGCACACCTCTCCTTTGTTAGTCAAATATGCATCCTACGAACTTTAACGGTTGAGTCCATAAGAATTGAAATTTTCCTCCATGTCAAGAAAAAGCCGGCTGAGGAAATTTACCCATTTTTTACCGGGTAAGAAATGGGTAAAAATAACGGACCAGGGACATGGGCTTTTCAGTTGATTGACTGGGCCTTGCCCCTATGCTACTAAAAGGGGCCGAGAAAAAAAGTAAGGGATGACAAATGATTGATCTCCGCAGTGACACGGTAACCAAGCCTGGCCAGGCCATGCGAGAGGCCATAGCCACGGCCGAGGTAGGTGACGATGTTTTGGGTGAGGACCCCACCGTCAACCTTCTCCAGGATAAGATGGCATCCCTGTTGGGCAAGGGAGCCGGGCTTTTCGTGCCCTCGGGTACTATGGCCAACCAGGTAGCCATCAAGACCCATATTCAGCCAGGTGATGAAATTTTAATCGATCAGGATGCACACATCTATTACTATGAGTGTGCGGCCACGGCGGTAATTGCCGGTGGCCAGTTTCAATGCCTGCAAGGAGACAATGGCATCTTGTCGCCCGAAGCCATAGCGGCCGCCATCAGACCTCAGGACATCCATCAACCTCCATCGCGACTTATTTGCTTGGAAAATACTCACAACAGGGGCGGCGGGACTATCTATACGGTAGAGAGAACGACCTCCATAACAAAACTGGTCTCTGACCAAAACATAAAAGTTCACCTAGATGGAGCTCGGCTCTTTAATGCTGCTCTAGCTGCTGGAACCACGGTAAAAGAGTTGTCCAGGGGAGTGGATTCCGTTTCCATCTGTTTCTCAAAAGGACTGGGGGCACCCGTGGGTTCGGTACTTTGCGGTTCCGCGGACTTCATCGCTGAAGCCCGGCGCTTCCGCAAAATGTTTGGAGGCGGTATGCGCCAGGTTGGCATCCTGGCTGCGGCTTGTCTCTA
>PPDG01000613.1 GCA_002899795.1 Desulfobacteraceae bacterium
ATAGAGGATTTCCCCGTGGGCACAGTTGTTGCTAACTAGAGAAAAAATCGGCAAAATTAGTTTTGTAATTGAAAATGCTCCAGCGAGCGCATTCCCCGTAACTTGCTGCGGGGTTAGCGAGCGAACTACAATAAATTGCATAAATACCTTACATTTCGAAGATTCTCTGTCCCGCTTTAGTCCCGCTAAAACGGTACAGGGAGCTTCAATTGTCTGCCAAGAAGGCTATCTGCTCATGCAGCATGAAGAACAAAATTTTGAAGCCGAGACCTGGCAGGGCGAATATTCTGAGACCTGGCCACGACTCCCTCTCGGGCTTCGCCGCCACCTTGCCCGCATTGCTCCGCAAGAGGCATTTCAACTTATTTTGTCAGACGGCAATGACGAGGTCTTTGAAACCTTCCTGGAAAACCCTAAGATTACTCAGGCGGAGGTCCTCGTCCTCATTGACCGCGCCCGGACACAATATCTCATTGAAAAATTGAGTCGCACCCCCAAATGGTATGCCAGCCATACCATCAAGAGGAGGTTACTGAGTAATCCTCACACCCCTTTCAGTGTCGCCCGTAGGATTCTTGACTATCTGCCTTTCGTGGAACTGAAACGGGTCATGACCAATGTTAACCTGCCGCGGGAAGTCCGCAATAAGGCACGAGAGTCCTTTCGCAGATCTTTCCAGAGACTCTCTGACGGTGAGACCCAAATGATTTTTCTCAGCACTGAAGGGAGAGTGCTCAGAGAACTTACTGTCCTCACAGACAAAGACAAGCGCGCTCTTATCCGGCTTATGCAACAGCCGAAAGTTCCTCGGTCCTTGGTTTTGCACCTTTCCCGCTCACAACTTACCCCGCCAGAGGTTATTCAATTGATTGCACGCAGGCCATCCTGGATCATGGACACGAGCATCCGCCAAGCACTGTTGGCCAACGGCAAGACCCCGCAGAAAGTCAAAGATCTCATCAAAAAAAAGCACTCGTAGCTCAAACAAATTTGGCTTGGTGCACGCTGGTGCTCGTGCTATGATTCGTTTATGGTAAGAGATTTTTCCCCTTCCGCGGATCAGAGAGTTGTCGGATCCCTAACCCGGATATTTCATGAATCACTTGCTGCGACCACGGATATGGCCCTCCTTCCTGGCGTCCTCGGGTGTCGGCCCCTGCGACGTACCGTTCAGGTACGCCTCGGAACCAACACCCTGCGGTTGCCAGGTGGCACGCCCATCTTCGTGGTCTCGCCACAGCAATTCATGAAATATCCGGGTTAGCTCAAAGCATCCTTGGATCAAGTTCACTCTCATTGTTCATTTTTTGCTTTTGATTTTCTGACCGGTTTTTTGGTCAGAGTTGCAAGGGTAATCGCTTCACAAATAAAGGGGGATATATGAGCAAGAAGGAGAAAGGTGAGGTCCATGAGTTTTTTGAATTTGCTGAAAGCTTGGTGAAGCAGACCGGAGAGCTCGCCCTCAAATACTATGGCCGTGGCGATCCGCAGTTCAAGTTCGACGAAGAGTTGGTTACTGAGGCCGAACTGGCCATCCGCGAGTTCCTTGGCACCACCATCGCTGAGCGCTATCCAGAACATCACCTTCTCGGTGAGGGTGATGATCAAACCGCATACCGCCATGGCGAACGTGGTTTTCAGTGGATAGCTGACCCCATGGATGGATCCGCAAATTACCAGGCGGGCATTCCCATCTGGGGAGTATCCCTGGCTCTTTTCAAAAACTTCTGGCCTATCCTTGGGATGTTTTACATGCCGGTTACCGGTGACCTCTATAAGGCTTTGGCTGGACGCCAGCTCATGGTCAACGACAAAACGATCACCCTAGAACCGGAAGTAATAGCGAACAACGAATCAGTATTGCTTACCTACTCCCGCTTTCACAACGAGTTTGCTTCCACCTTCCCTGGCAAGATCAGAAATTTGGGATGCACCGCCGCTCACCTTGGCTATGTGGCTTCAAGCCGGGCCGAGGCAGCCTTGTTGAAGTACGTTCATATTTGGGATATAGCCGCCGGGTTAATTTTATTGGAAGCTGCTGGCGGTGAAATCCGTTACTTGGACGGCGGTAAATTCCATTTGAACGATTATTTGGACAGTCAGAAAGTGGACAAGCCCCTGCTTGCCGCACCTGCTGGTGAACATTCTATGATCAGCCAGTACTTGCAGCCACTGTAGTCTGGTAAGAGGTTATACGTTATTTGTTAATGGTTATTTGGTTTTTTTTGGAAATATAACTCCAAATCATCATTCCAGAATTCCGCATTTTATTGCCTCAATAACTAATAACGGATAACCAATAACAGTACTTACTGCAGCCTGCTGTCTATTCGTGATCCTGGGGACGAATGCGGGCCTTGAGTCGCCAGCCCTCACTGTACTGAATAAAAAAAAGTGTCTCCAGGTAGTGCCCCTCAGTCATCTGCACTGCCACACAATCATCGAGTAAAAACACCTTTTCAATGCGCCAATCGCCCTGGCTGTGTGGTCTCGTGACGACCAAGTCAGCCGGATTTGAGTGAGCCAGATAGGTGAAGAGGAACTGTTGTGCGGGAGTGAGATGTTTTTCAGGCGGCACGTGGCTGGGGGAAACCAAAGGCAACATTTTTGACACGGCGCCAGACTCCACAGCCATCTCTCGGAAGCGCACTTCTGCACTCTTTTCCTCGGAACTTTGAGTGGAGCAAGACACCATGAGCAAAGGTATAAGGAAAGGCAACAGTGCGCGAGTCATTCCCTCATGGTTAACAGAGCGGATTGCAAGCCTCTTGCGGATTTGACCCATGGTTTTTTTCATATTGCACATGCTATCTAGCCCCTGCTGTGGCCACACCTACCTTATAATGCTTCTCAGTAATCAAGAATGAGAATTACTACAAACCGTACCAATGGGAAAGGGAATATTCAGGCAGACGAAAAGCGTAGAAGGGTTTTTTAAACCCTAAAACATGTGGGCAAGACCCTCAAGCACCCTATAAAAACGCAATCAAGTAGAAGAAATCTGGAGCCAGCGGTGGGATTCGAACCCGCGACCTGCTGATTACGAATCAGCTGCTCTACCCCTGAGCTACGCTGGCACCGGTCTGCTTATATCACCGCACCTGGAGGCTGTCAATTATCTGTATCCATACCTGATTGCGGGTAAAAACGGGCACTGCTGTCGGCAATGATCTTGAGTTCGAAGGGCTTATGCACCACCGCGTCGAAGCCAGCGCTTTCCAGCTCAGAGTCAGTCAGCACCACTGAACCGG
>PPDG01000155.1 GCA_002899795.1 Desulfobacteraceae bacterium
GAAGCCTTATGACCTGCCGAGCGGCAGTTACGCCGCTAAGGTAGCTATCGATCCCACACAGCTGATCGCAAAGGTGCTACCCAGTTCCTGACTCATGCGGGTGTGGGGACGAAAGCCGGTGCAATGGCCGGTGAGTGCTAGTTGAGCTCCGGAATCCTTGATTCCGTTAATAGTCTGAGTGAGGACCTCCTCGCCCACTTGAGCCAAGTGCAGACCGCCAATCACAGCATATATGCGAGAGTTTCCGGTAATTTCCTGGGCATATTGGATGGTATTAACGATTCCCGGATGAGAACAACCCGAAATAATTACCAACCCCTTCTCACCTAAATTCACCACCAGGGCCTGCTCATCCATCAGGGGATCGTCCATATCCTCACCGTCTTTTATGATTTTGGCCCCTGGCATGGGGCCCTCAAAATCAGTGCGACGGGGAATCTCGCCGGTAAGAAAAACGCCTTCTCGTAATT
Organism: Desulfobacteraceae bacterium; assembly: GCA_002899795.1. Taxonomy (GTDB): domain Bacteria; phylum Desulfobacterota; class Syntrophobacteria; order BM002; family BM002; genus BM002. The sequence goes on from PPDG01000155.1 coordinate 471, forward strand.
GTTGGACATCTGTGGCGCACGCTAACAGATCGCCGATATCCTCTATCTTCTCACGTTCCAGTTTCCATGGACCAACCTTGCCCCGGGGAGTCATAAGGTATTTGGGCCAGAAGACATCAGGGTGGCAATAAATGGGCAGAGGTGTTCCTCGCCACTCCAAGAAACCAAGAAGCCCTCCATAGTGGTCCGGGTGCCCGTGACTCAGGAAAAGGGCATCAACCTCGGCGGGGGTTCGGCCCATAGCTTCCATGTTGTGTTTTAAAGTTTCAAAGGCATTGCCGGTATCCATGAGCAGACAGAACGTGCTTTCTCCCTGACTGATGTCCACTAAATATGCGAGGCCATGACCAGCCAACAGATGGCCTTTCAGTTTTCCCGGTACGGCACGCTCAACCAGGGGAGTGGAGGGTTCAAAAACGTCGAGGTAGTTGTCAACCACCGCGGTGACACTAACTTTTTCTGGTAGCGACATGGCGAGCCTCCTGTAGCTGTTGCAAGTGTTTTAAGAAACACTGATCCCATTTCTCTCGAACTGTGAAAATACGACTGAGAAACCCTCTATCATGCACTATAAGAATAGTTAAAGCTGGAAGTGAACGTTTCCAAGTCAACTACCAGTAGCTTATATCATTGTGCATTAAAGTGCAAAGTTTTTCCGCCAGCTACAATTAGATTACTCAATCGTGGCTAGAAAGCCGCTCCCACGGTATTCTAAACTTGGGACTAGGTGATAAGCATTAGGCACCGATCGGGCGGGGATAAACCCCGCCCCTACATTTTAGATGCCATGTCGTCATTCCGGAATTCGGACGAAGTCAGAATATCCGGAATCCAGGGCCCCGCAGGCAAGAGCAAAATCCCCCTAAATCCCCTCTCCGAGCCGGAGGCCTTTAAAAAAGGGGGAATTCTTTGTTGATTCCGGAAATTTTTCTCCTTTCAGAAAAGAAATTAAGGGGAGGGGATTATGGGGTTATTCGATAGCATCTCTATACTTTTTTCCTTCTGAATTTTGACTCCTATTAGTTCCTTCCATCTTGCATAGCCTCTGATTACGATTTCATGCTCTTGTGTGATATCATTGTTGCAAAGGGTTGCAACATACAGAGGGCTTCCGATCATGTCTGCAAAAGATTTAGACACCGAAACGAGTATTTTGCACGGGCAATTTAGCCTGCTTCTGGAAAATCTGAGTATTGGTGTCTTTACTGTCGATGTAGAGCGTAGGATCACATCATTTAATGAAACTGTGCAGCGGTTAACCGGTCTCAAGGAAGATGAGGTCATAGGTAAGAAATGCTATGAAGTGTTTTTCAGCGACCTGTGCCATGGCCAGTGCATGTACAGCGAGGCGGTCAAGGCAAGTGGCAAGCCGCTGGCGTTTGATATTGAGATCCAAGACGAAAGCGGAGGTCGCCGCCACATCACCAAGCTGGTCTCGCCGATCCTGAGTAGCGATGGCAAGGTAACCGGCTGTATCGAAATCCTTCAGGATTCTTCTGCTTATAGCGAATTGCTGGACAGAATTCGCTATGATGAGCATCGGCTCAAACTCATCTTGGATAACTTGGACATTGGGGTTTTCACGGTGAACCGAGGAGGTCACATAACGTCTTTCAACTCCATGGCCGAAACTATCACCGGCTACCAGCGTCAAGAGATTGTGGGCCAGCATCACGCCAAACTCACGGGCTGTGATCGCCCTGGAGAGACTTGCAGCCTGGCGGAATCAATCTCGAGCGGTAAGACCCTAGCAAACCTTCACCGGCGACTATGCACTAAGGATGGGAGAAATTTGCCAATCCGGGCTAATTTTATGGCTCTCCGTAACGAAGCGGGAAATACTATCGGTGGCCTGGAGACCTTCCAGGACCTCTCCCTAATCCAGCAGCTCAACCGTGCCATCAGCAATAAATACACCTTCGCCGATATGATCGGCAAAGATGGAGTGATGCAACAGATCTTCGAGATTCTGCCAGTGGTGGCTGACAGCGAAGCCAACGTTCTAGTCGAGGGCCCCACCGGTACAGGCAAGGATCTTTTGGCAAAAATCATCCACAATGCGTCACGGCGCAAAGATAAACCTTTCGTGAAAGTAAACTGTGCGGCATTGCCTGACAACTTGCTGGAATCAGAGATGTTTGGCTATGTCAAGGGAGCTTTCACCGGGGCAGATAGGGACAAGCCTGGCCGTTTCCAGGAAGCAAACGGCGGCAGTATTTTTCTGGATGAAATTGGGGACATGCCTCTCTCCCTGCAAGCGAAACTGCTGCGAGTATTGGAAGACAAGGAATTCTACCCCCTGGGGGGGCGTGAGCTTTGCCGTGTCGACGTGAGAATCATCGCCGCCACCAACCAGATAGTAGAAGAGCTGGTGCGAGAGAAAAGGTTCCGGGAAGATCTTTTCTACCGTCTCAACGTGATGCGACTGGAACTGCCGCCCTTGAAAGAGCGACGGGGCGATCTACCTCTGCTTATAAGTAATTTTCTTAAAAAATACAACATCACTAAAGGAGCGGCGGCATCCAGGATCGCTGAAGATGCAATGGAAATACTGCTCAACTACCAATATCCTGGCAATATACGAGAACTGGAGAACATCATAGAGCACGCCTGTGTGCTTTGCCAGGGAGAGGTAATTGAGCGGCGGCACCTACCCTTGTATGTTCAGACAATCAGTGGTCACAGGGGGGGAGAAACCATCTTCCGGCCGGATGTCGTAGAAGCACGAGATCAGAGGGAAAGGGAGCTCATTGTGGAGGTGTTTAAAGAACACCGCTGGC
>PPDG01000265.1 GCA_002899795.1 Desulfobacteraceae bacterium
GAAACGCGTAGATTCGACTATGGATCGGGAGGTCTGCCATGTCTGAGCGAATCGGTGTTTACATTTGCCACTGCGGCATCAATATCGCTTACCGGGTCCGGGTGGAGGAAGTAGCCAAGTACGTGGCTACTTTGCCGAATGTGGCGATTTCGCGTGATTACCTGTTCATGTGTTCCGATCCCGGGCAGGAACTTATCGAAAATGACATTCGGGACTACAGTCTCACCCGCGTGGTCGTGTCCTCGTGTTCGCCGCGGATGCACGAAAAAACCTTCCGGGCCGCCTGCCAGCGGGCCGGTCTCAATCCATATCGGGCCTTCCACATGGTAAACGTGCGTGAGCACGTTTCGTGGGTCACGGAAGATGAAGACGAGGCCACCAAGAAGGCCAAGAGTCTTATCGGAGCCGGTATTTTGCGGGTTGCCCACCAGCATGGCCTCACACCGGCCACCTTCCCTGTATGCACGAACACTCTGGTCGTGGGCGGGGGCATCTCCGGCATGCAGGCATCCCTTGATATTGCCAAGGCCGGATTCAAAGCTTACCTGGTAGAGAGACAGCCTACGGTCGGCGGACACATGCTTCAGTACGACAAGACCTTTCCCACCCTTGACTGTGCGGCCTGCATCGGTACGCCCAAAATGGTTTCCGTAGGTCAGGAACCAAACATCGAGTTACTCTCATACAGCGAGGTCGAGGATGTCAGCGGCTTTGTCGGCAACTTCAGGGTAAAAGTGCGCCAGAAGTCGCGCTACGTAGAAGATAATTGTACCGGGTGCGGCGAGTGCGAAAAGGTTTGCCCGGTTGGTTACCCCAATGAATGGGACGTGGCCACAAAGATGAGAAAGGCCATCTACCGGCCCTTCCCCCAGGCCGTGCCTATCACCTACTGTATCGAACCCAAGTACGACCGCGCTCCTTGTGTTCAGACGTGCCCGGCCGGGACCAATGTGCAGGGCTACGTCGCCCTTATCAAGTCAGGCAAGTATCAGGAAGCCGTGAATCTCATCATGGAGAAATTACCGCTGCCGGGAACTCTGGGACGCGTCTGCCCGGCTCCGTGTGAAGAAACATGTCGCAGAGCCGAGGTGGATTCCGCCGTTGCCATTCGCGATCTCAAGAGGTTTGCCGCAGACCAGGTGGATTTTTCCGAGTTGCCCCTGCCGGAGATAGAAGACCTGGAGGAGAAGGTGGCGGTTATCGGTTCAGGGCCTGCCGGTCTTACGGTGGCCTATTACTTGCGGTTGCAAGGCTACCAGGTCACCATCTTTGAGGCGCTGCCGGTGCTCGGGGGCATGCTTCGTGTGGGCATCCCAGATTATCGGCTTCCGCCTGAGGTACTGGACCAGGAAATCCAGAACATTCTGCGCTTAGGCATCGAAACTGAAACCGACAAGAGACTAGGATTCGATTTCACTCTTGAAGATCTGAGGGAGCAGGGCTTTAAAGCCATTTTCCTCGGAATTGGTGCCCATCACAGTTTGAAACTGGGCATTCGCGGTGAGGAAGATTTCGAGGGCGTGGTTGATGCGGTGGATTTTCTGCGGGAAGTGAATCTGGGCGAGCGAGAACGCCCCGGCAACCAGGTGGTAGTCATCGGCGGAGGCAATGTGGCCATCGATGCTGCTCGAGCCGCATTGCGGCTCGGTTGCGAGCAGGTGGACATCGTCTACCGCCGCAGCCGCGAGCAAATGCCCGCTTATCCAGAAGAGATCGAGGGCGCTCTGGCCGAGGGAGTCAACATCCATTATCTCACCGCACCCATGGGTATCCAGGGCGAGTCCGGTCGGGTAAGCGGTTTTGAGTGTATCCGGACTGAATTAGGTCCCCCTGATGAAAGCGGACGGCGTCGACCAGTGCCGGTGGAGGGTTCCGAGTTCGTCATCGAGTGTGATGCGGTCATCCCGGCAATTGGACAGCAACCCGATGTTGGCTGGGCTGTGGAAAACACGGCGATAGAAATCACCAGGCGCAATACGCTGGTGGTAAATCCGCACACCATGCAAACGAACATTTCTGATGTGTTTGGCGGTGGCGATGCGGTAAGCGGCCCGGCTACGGTAATCGAAGCGGTGGCGGCAGGTCGCAAGGCAGTAGAGGCTATTCACCGCTACATTATTGGTGAAGACCTCGACGTTTATGCTGAAGAGCTGGCCTCCCGGGAAACCCCTGGCCAGGATTGGCAAAAAGTTCCCGAGGACATTTCCACAGAAGCCAGAGCTGAGTTGCCGCATCGTGATGGTCTGGAGAGCGCTTCTTCCTTTCAAGAGGTGGCTCTGGGCTTTGCCGAAGAAGAGGCACAACGGGAAGCTGCTCGCTGCGTGGATTGCGGTGGATGTTGTGAATGCAAGCTCTGTGTGAGCGCCTGTGAAGCTGAAGCAGTCAACCACTCCATGGAGGATACAGTAGAAGAGATCGAAGTGGGTTCAATTATTGTCGCCACCGGCTTCGATCCCCTCGATCCGACGCCGATGCAGCAATACGGCTACGGCAAGTACGCTAATGTGTTCACCAATCTGGAGTTCGAACGGCTTTCAAACGCTACAGGACCGACGGCTGGCAAGCTCCTGAAACGGGATCCGAACGACCGCTTCAAGTTCACCGAGCCTCCGAAGAGCGTGGCGATCCTTCATTGTATCGGCAGCCGCGATATAAACTACCACGAGTACTGCTCGCGAACCTGCTGTATGTATGCGCTTAAGTATGCCCATCTTCTCAAGGACAAGGTTGGACACGATACTGAGATTTACAATTTCTACATCGACATGCGTTGCTTTGGCAAAGGGTATGAGGAATTTTACAAGAAGGTGCAGAGCGAGGGAGTACGCATGGTTCGAGGCAAAGCTTCTCGGGTGGAAGAAGAGGCCGGTGTACTGACGGTAACAGCCGAGGATACGCTTTCGGACAGAATGGTGAAAGTTCCGGTGGAGATGGTGATCCTGTGTACCGCCATGGAGGCTCGTTCAGACGCCAACGAAGTGGCGCGCATCTTTGGGATAAGCATTGGCAGTGACGGTTTCTTTCTGGAGGAGCACCCCAAGCTCGAGCCTGTTTCTACGCCTACCAGCGGTGTTTTTCTGGCCGGAGCCTGCCAGGGCCCCAAGGATATTCCGGACGCGGTGGCGCAGGCTAAGGGAGCCGCCGCTGAGGCGCTGGCCCTGAGCGCTTCCGGACGGGTAGCGGTGGCCCCTATGATTTCATCAATCGATCCGGATATATGTATTGGCTGCCAGGCATGCATAGGGTTGTGCGCCTACTCGGCAATTGAATTCAATGAGTTGAAAGGTGTGAGCGAGGTAAACGAAACCGTGTGCAAAGGCTGCGGAAGTTGCTCAGCCCACTGCCCCAGTGGGGCTGCCAAGGTTCGGCATTGTACCGACCAGCAGATTTTTGCGGAAATCGATGGAATCATGAACACCCTCGCAGAAGTAGGCATGTAGTGATTTCGGATTTCGGATTGCAGATTGGAACATGAAAATTACAAATCACAAAACCCAAATAACAAACAAATAACAATGACCGAAATTCAAAATTCCAAACCTCCATATCATCTTAAAAAAAGAGAAGCCCAAATATGTTTGGGTCATTGGATATTGGAATTTGAGATTTATTTGTGATTTCTCCTTCGGAGTCCCCACCCTCTGGGCGGGGCCCCGGTTTGGTGCTTGGGATTTCAGATTTTGGATTGAGGAAAAGACATAAGTCCGAAATACAAATTATACAATTTTAGACATTTTAGCTCACTTTAGTTCACTTTAGACATTTGCTTGGAGGGAGAACATGGCAGAATTTGAACCAACCATTATCGCTTTTGTCTGCAACTGGTGTACCTATACTGCAGCCGACCTGGCAGGGACCTCCAGGTTGTCCTATCCCCCCAACGTGCGATTGATCCGGATGATGTGCACTGGGATGGTAGATCCCAAGTATGTGATTAAGGCTCTGCTGGAGGGGGCGGATGCGGTTCTTATCAGCGGTTGTCATCCCGGGGACTGCCATTATATCAACGGGAACTACAAGGCCCGCCGCCGGGTGAAGTTACTAAAGGAGATACTGCCCAGATTCGGTTTTGAAGAGGACCGTCTAAAGCTGACCTGGATTGGTGCCAGTGAGGGTGTGGATTTCGCCGCAACCATTAAAGAGATGGTGGACCAAGTCAAAGCCCTTGGCCCCAATCAAACCAGAGAACAAATGGTAATCTAGTCAGTTGACAGTTAAGTCTTATGAAAAAACACTACAATTTAACAGATTTACTGGTTATAGGCCGGGTTAGGGTTTCCTGACAAATCAACCAAACCATTTGGAGAGAATCAATGGCGAAGACAGCGAAAATTGAGGTGAAGGAACAGGGCCTCGTTGACTCGATGCAAGGGTTCTTCAGGACACTGCTTGAGAAAGGGGACATAAATGCACTTCTGGTGCCCCAGCGCCTTCCCAGGAAAAATGCAGTGATGCCCACTCTGGTTACAGATCCTGAAAAGATCAACGGTGCCGATCCCCTGGCGCCGGTGTTTCCGATCAACGCGGCAAAAGTGGTTTCAAAGCTCACCAGGAAACCCCTGCATGGCAAGGTGGCAGTGGTGCTGCGGCCTTGCGAGATTCGAGCCTTCGTCGAACTTGTCAAGCTCAAACAGGCAAGGACGGAGGAAGTTGTAATTGTTGGGTTGGACTGCCTTGGCGCTTACGGCAATGTTGACTATCTTCGTTTTGCCGGAGAGGACGGCAACGGCTCCACTCAGAAGTTTTTCCAGAATGCTCTATCAGGGAAAGGCACTGCCTGGGAGGGCATAGATATCTCTCCGGCATGCAAGGCTTGTGACCATCCCATCCCGGAGAACGCCGATCTACTCATTGGTCTGTTAGGCGTTGACACCAGTGATCACCTGTTGCTGAAGGCTAACACAGCCAAAGGCGAGGCCATACTGGACAACCTGAAGTTGCCAGCGGCAAAAGAATCGGAAGGCCGCAAAAAGGCAGTTGATGCCCTGGTTGCCGCACGTTCTGCCTATCGGGATCAAATGTTTGAGGAGACCAGCGAAGCCACCGCTGACATTGAAAAGCTTACATCCTATCTGTCCGAGTGCATCAACTGTTACAACTGCCGGGTGGCATGCCCGGTCTGTTATTGCAAGGAGTGCGTTTTTGTCACTGATGTGTTCGATCATGAGCCCTCCCAGTATCTGCAATGGGCCAAGAGAAAGGGCGCTGTTAAGATGCCCACGGATACGGTCTTCTATCACATCACCCGTCTGGCTCATATGAGTACGGCCTGTATCGGCTGCGGGCAATGCTCCAATGCGTGCCCCAACAACATCCCGGTCATGGAGATTTTTCGAACCATTGCACATTACACCCAGAAGGCCTTTGATTATGAAGCCGGACTTAGCCTGGATGACGAGCCTCCACTCTCAGTATTCAGGGAAGATGAGTTTCAGGAGGTTGTTGCTAAGATGCACTAGAAGTTCACGGCCGTTGTCCGTGAAGGCGCAGAGCGCATAGAGCATAGCGCATAGCGCATGGAGTATTTCGATATTCGAATTTCACTCGGTTTGCAAGAAGTGGCAACTCTTTCCAATACGAGGGTCATTACCATGAGGAAAAAGATTGGTTCAGCTTTAGTAGTGGGTGCCGGAATTAGCGGTATCCGCTCTGCTTTGGATCTGGCGGAACTGGGATACCAGGTGCAACTCATTGACCGAGCGCCGCATCTGGGCGGCACTCTCTCGCAACTGGACTACCAGTTTCCCACCGACCATTGTGGGATGTGCAAGATGCTGCCTCTGGTGGAGCGGGATTCTTCCTCCCAGTACTGTCTGCGTAAGGGCTTATTTCACGAAAACATTGAGATCATGCTTTCCACTGAACTTGTGGCGCTGGAAGGTGAACCCGGCAAGTTCCAGGCCACTCTGCGGCAGAAGCCAGCCATAGTGGATCCCGAACGCTGTACAGGTTGTGGGGAGTGTTCTGGTGTCTGCCCAGTTGAGGTGGCTGACGAGTTCAATGCCGGGCTGACAAAAAGAAAGGCAATCTATTTGCCGGTGCCCCATAACATACCAAATTCCTACACTGTCGATCTGGCCACATGCACCCTGTGCGGCGAGTGTGAAAAGATCTGTCCCACAGGGGCCATTGACTTCCGCTGGGAGGCTCGCAAGGAGTTCCGCATTTTGGTAGTGGACGATGAACTTATCGTTCGGGATTCCCTTAAGGATTGGTTGACTGAAGATGGTTTTCAGGTGGATGCAGCCGAATCTGGACCCGACGCCCTGGAAAAGCTGACAAAGCAAAGCTACCACTTGATGCTCTTGGATATCAAGATGCCGGATATGGATGGGATAGAAGTGTTGAAGCGGGCCAAAGAAATGCGCCCGGACGTAGCCGTGGTGATGATGACCGCCTATGCCACCGTGGAAACTGCTGTGGAAGCGATGAAAATTGGAGCCCTGGACTATGTGCTGAAGCCCTTCGACCCCGACACTCTCGTGCCTCTGGTGCTAAAGCTTTACGAGACCGTTGAACGCAGTGGAGAGAGAGAGATGGAAGTGGGGGCGGTGGTTCTGGCAGCCGGATTTGGTTCGTACGATCCGGCTACGGGAAACAACACCTATGGCTACGGAGAGTACCCCAATGTGGTCACCAGCATCGAGTTCGAGAGGTTGATCAGCGGCACCGGTCCTAATGAAGGAAGGCTGTTGCGGCCTAGCGACGGTAAAGAGATCGGCAAGGTGGCCTGGCTCCAGTGCGTGGGCTCAAGGGATATACAGGCCAACGCGGACTACTGCTCATCCGTTTGCTGTATGTTCTCCATCAAGGAAGCCCTGTTGGCAAAAGAGAGGACCGATGGTCAGGTGGACGCAGCCATTTTCTACATGGACATGCGCACCTTCGGTAAGAACTTCCAGCGTTACAGGGAGAAGGCAGAGAAGGAGTACAATGTCAGGTTTCAGAGGAGCCGGGTCCACTCGGTGGAGCCAGAGGGTGCCAATGGGAATTTGAGGATTTCCTACACCGACCTCGACGGGGCTGGTCGTGAAGAAATTGTTGATCTCGTGGTCCTCGCCGCGGGCCAGAGGCCCCCGGCAGGCACTGAGCCGCTAGCGGAAATGACGGGCGTAGAGCTCAATTCTTGGGGCTTCTGCCAATTGCAGCCTTTTTCTTTGAGCCGCACCGCACAGGAAGGCGTGTTTGTGGGAGGATCCTTCTCCGGCCTCCGGGACATTTCAGAATCGGTGATTCAGGCGAATTCAGCCTCGTTGCAAGCATCCAGTCTCATTCATTCCAAAGGAGGCGGTTTGGCTGAGGCCACTGAGCAGTCACCCGAGTTTCGCGACGTCTCCCGTGAGCTTCCCAGGACAATGGTAGCACTCTGCACCTGCGGAGACACCCTTGCTCAAGCAGCAAATTTTGATGGAGTGGAAACAGCGGTGTCGGCTCTAGACTCCGTGACCCAGGTTCATCGCCTTGAACGTATCTGTACGCAAGAGGGCTGGAGTCAGCTGGAAGAAGCGTTGCATAGCAGCGAGGCAAATCGTCTTCTTATTGGCGCCTGCCTGCCCTATGTTTATACAAAAAAGCTGCGAGAACTGGGAAAAACAACTGGATTAAATCCGGCGCTTATGGAGGTTGTGGATATTTGCACCCCGGCATTCCCAAATCGGAACTCGAACCCAGAACAAGTCAGCCGGGAAATACGGACAACGGTTGCAATGGGGGTCGGCAAGGTGAAGGGGATGGAACCCACACCTCCAGCCGCTATTCCCGTAATCCAGGAGGCTCTGGTAGTGGGCGGCGGCATTGGCGGCATGAGCGCGGCTCTGGCTATTGCCGATCACGGTTTCGGGGTGAATCTGGTAGAGAAGGAGGATGAACTCGGAGGCAATCTTAGAGCTCTGCATCGAACTCTCGAGGGCGCACCTCCCCAAGAACTCTTGGAACAGACGGTCTCACGAGTTGAGAAGCACCCCAACATCAAAGTTTATAAAAAAAGTGAGGTGCTGCAGTCTCTGGGCAGCGCAGGGCACTTTCTGACCACCATTGAGAGGGAGGACGAGGGGGGAGTAACTCTGGAGCATGGCGTAGCGGTTCTGGCTACGGGCGGCAAAGAAGCCACCACCGAGTCCTATGGATATGGGCAAAGCGAAGCCATACTTACTCAGCATCAACTCGAGGATAAGCTCCACGGAGATTCGGTTAATCCTGCTGAGTTGCGCGTGGTAACCATGATCCAGTGTGTGGATTCCCGAGAAGAACCGCGCAATTATTGCAGCAGAATATGTTGCGGCTCTGCCCTGAAGAACGCACTTTACTTGAAGGATCAAAACCCCGACATCGACATTTACGTTCTCTACCGTGATATCATGGCGTACGGTTTTTTGGAGAATTACTATACCCAAGCCCGCCAAAAAGGAATCATTTTCATCCAGTACAGTGTCGATGACAAACCCCGGGTAGAGGTGGAAAACGGTCAGGTTACTGTTGGCGTTACAGATCCGATTCTCGGTAAAGAAGTTACGATACCGTCTGATCTGCTCGTTCTCAGTACCGGCATCGTTGCGAATGGTCAAGATAAATTGGCGCAAATATTCGAGGTGGAGGTGGACCAAGACGGCTTCTACCAAGAGGCGGAATACAAATGGCGGCCGGTAGACTTTTTGAAGGAAGGGATCTTCACCTGCGGCATTGCCCATTCACCCCGTTCGATTAGCGAAACCATAGCCATGGCCGAGGCCACTGCTCAGCGAGCTCTGAGAATTCTTACCAGTGACAGACTAACCGCTGGCGCTATTGTGGCTGAAGTGCGCCACAGCTTGTGTTGCCTGTGCGAGAAATGCATTTCTGCCTGTCCATACGGTGCTCGGTGGCGGGATGAGCTTGAAGAAAAAGTAATGGTGAACGAGCTCGGCTGTCAGGGCTGCGGCTCTTGTGCGGCCGTTTGCCCCAATAGTGCCTCGGTGCTGAGCGGCTATCGGGACCAGCAGATGTTTTCGGTCATAGATGCAGCACTAGAGGAGATGTTCTAACGATTCAACCATCAGCTGTCAGCAGGTTTAAGGCCGATAGGCCATTGAAGGAGATATGGGATGTGCCACTGCCGGGGCCTTGGTTGGCACACCCAGATCTCACATCCCACATCAAGTCTTGGTAGGGAGTTTAAAGGTGAATGTGGTGCCTTTACCCAACTCGCTTACCACATCAATACTGCCTTTGTGGCGTTGGATGATCCCCTCAACCATTGACAAACCTAGCCCCAAGCCTTGGCCTGCGCTTTTGGTAGTAAAAAAAGGCTCAAAGATGTGGGGCAGGTCTTCTTTGCTAATGCCGCATCCCGTGTCTTTTACCTGAATAGAGACGGTGCGATCACCTGGGTTCTGAGAGGTGGCTACTATAAGTTTTCCTCCCTCGGGCAAGGCATCAATAGAATTAAGAATCAGATTGATTACGCACTGCTGGATCTGGTTGTAATCGCCCCTGATCGGGGGCAGGCCAGGTGGTAAGTGGCTTTCCAGAGAAATATTAGAGAGTCTCAGTTTGTGTCCGCTGAGCATCAAACACTTTTCGACTAGCTCATTGATCGCAACATCAGTGAACTCCAGTTCCGATTTACGGGAGAAGGCCAGCAAATTGGAGACGATGTTGGAACAGCGGTTGGTCTCATTTTCCATGAGGTTCAAATAATCGGTAAACTTCTCCTGGTAGTCTCCTGTGAGCGGTCCTTTTTTCATGATCTTGAGCATAAGTCGAGCATAGTTAAGGACGCCCGCCAGCGGATTATTGATCTCATGGACCACACTGGCAGCAAGCCTCCCCAGGGAGATCATCTTGTCTTGATGGAGCAGTCGAGCGTGGTCGGCAAACTGTTGCTCCAGGCGGCGGATTTCTCGGAGGTCCCGGAAAAAAGTCACAGAACCGATCTCTTCTTCACCTTCATACAGCACAGCTCCGGAAAACTGAGCTGGAATTAACTGTCCTGATATGGCCACCAGGTTAGTTTCGTGAAGGGCGAGGCGATTTGATCCGCCGTATTCGCTGCCGTAAAGCTTTTCCTTCAGTTCCGAATATTTCCCGGGAGGAAAGAAGTGATCGATGCTTAACTTTCCTACCACCTCCGCCTTTGGATACCCGAGCACTGCTTCGGAGGTCTTATTGAAGATCATTACTTTTCCGTCCGGATCACAACCAATGATGCCATCGATTGAACTCTCGATGAGGTTTTTCTGAAATTGATAGGTCTTGGCCAGTTCTTCTGCGGTGTCCAGCCAGCGCTTTTCTATTACTGCGGTGTACTCGCGTAGCTCTCGTGTAAGGTCTAATCTTTCCTGTGCCCTGTCCAATGCAACTTCCAAAGCTGTGGTGCTGATAGGTTTAGTAATAAAATCGGAGGCCTTCAGTTGAAGTGCCTTGATTGCCAGATCCATGTCGGCATGGGCGCTGATGACTATTACCTCTTTGTCCGGATCTGCGGCCTTGATCTCCTTGAGTACAGCAATGCCATCCATGCCAGGCATCCTGAGGTCGCAGAGAATAATTTCAGGCTGCTGGTCAGCAAATATCTTCAGGCCAGTTTCTCCATCCTCTGCGGTCAACACCTGATAGCCAGCATCCTGCAAAGTAACGGACAAAACTTTGCGTATGGGCTCATCATCGTCAATGACGAGGAGTTTCATATCTCTCTTTTGCATGGATTTAGACAATATCCCTCCCTGGCGCCACTTCGCCCCTGCAGCATGAGCATACTGTTCTCTTTATCGTTTAAAGAATTAAAAAAATCAAGGGCAGAAGAGCGAGTCAGTTGTTCGATGGGTTGAACCTGTTCGGTTAATTCGGCTGTTTTCCAGGGGTTTAGGTGATTCTTCAATCGACATATTACATACTATGTGATATGTCATTGTCATGAGTCGGAAAGGTTACAACAAAAAGGAAGCGCAAGCACGGGCAACACACAAGAAGATACTCATGGCCGCTGCCGAGCTGTTTGCTCGCCAGGGCTACCACAAAACCACAATTACAGACATAGCCCAGGCAGTTAATCTGACCTCAGGTGCTGTATTTCACCACTTTCAATCCAAAGAAGCGTTGCTCGAGGCAGTGGTGGACTGGTTGGCACGAGGAATAACAATCTATTCAGATCACCTTAATCAGGCAGAAAAGGGCTCACTGGCTGTGGCTGAGGGGGTTGTGGATATCATGTGCGAGCATTTTCACCGGCAACCAGAGGCCACAATCTGTCTGGCGGCTTTAGGTACTGAATTTGCAGGAAGTAACCATCACATGGAGAAGCGACTCAATGAGGTGTACGACGATTTCGTAGAAGCTTTCTCCCGTATTCTGGAAAATCATCCCAAGGTTAGCGACTCACGCGCAGCTGCAACGGCCCTTGTCGGTGCAGTACAAGGTATTGCCGTACAGGGTCTACTGCAGGCGCCGGAGCGGTCCATTGATGAATTGGCCAAGGGTTTCATAGGGTTGTTGGCGGAGTGGTAAAGCCGATCAAATCAGCAAGTATGCGTAGCGGTGGCAAAACATATTAACCTTATATTGCGGATATGCAATGTAAGTAAATCCGAAATTCGAATATCGAAATTCGAAACAAATCCGAATTTTCGAAATCCAAATGATCGAAACACCAGACAAGTATTCTTTAGTGGTTCCGTTTAGAACATTTGAACATTAGGATTTTGAATTTGTTTCGTGCTTCGTGATTCGTATTTCGAATTTGAACCAGCTCATTTCTGGCTTTATTAGGGGTTCAAGGGGATGATGCTTTCGAGGTAGAATCGAACCCAAAACAAGAATCATCGAAAGGAGGAGGAAGGTGAACATAGTAGTCTTGGTTAAACAGGTGCCGGACACCGAGACCAAAATCAAGATTGGTGCTGATGGCAAGTCCATAGACACCAGTGAGGTCAAATGGATCATTAACCCTTACGACGAGTATGCCGTTGAAGCAGCTCTTCGTCTCCAGGACAGCGTTGGGGCCAGTGTCACCATTCTTAGCATGGGGCCCGAGAGAACAGTGGAATCCATTCGGACTGCCCTGGCCATGGGAGCAGACACGGGGGTTCTGGTTGACGACCAGGCAACGGAGGGAAGTGACGCCCTGGGCAAGGCCAAGGTTCTGGCGGCAGCGCTGAAGAGTCTGGAGTTCGACCTGGTTTTTTGCGGCCATCGTGCGGTGGACGACGATGAGAATCAGGTGGGTATCATGGTGGCCGAACTCGCAGGCATTCCACATCTGGGTCTGGCCATATCGGTAGAGGTTGCGGACGGCAAGGTAACAATTCAACGTCCCATAGAGGGAGCCAAAGTGACCATGGAGGCAACACTTCCGGCGTTGGTAACCTTTGGTGGAGCCCATGCAGTGTGGAATCCAAGGTATGCGTCGTTGCCAGGGATCATGAAGGCCAAAAAGAAACCCCTTGAGACGAAAATGCTTGCCGATCTTGGGCTGTCTGCAGCTGATGTGGGAAATGAGGCAGTCAAAGTGAGCGTGACTTCCATGGAGTTGCCATCGGAGCGGCAGGCGGGCCGGGTTCTTGAGGGTGACACGGCTGAGAAGGCCAGAGAGTTGACCCGTCTTCTGCGTGAAGAAGCCAAGGTCATATAACAAATGTCTTAAATTTTTAAAAACTTACTATATTAGGAGAATAATGATGGCACAGGGAGTATGTGTAATCACTGAGTTTCGAGAAGGTAAGTTTCGGCGTGTTTCCTTTGAAATAGCCAGTGAGGGCAGAAAGCTTGCGGATGCATTGGGAGAACCTCTCCTGGCTGTCGCCTTGGGTGAAGGTGTGGAAGCGGTTGCCTCAGATCTTGGAGGTTACGGGGTAGAAAAGGTTATTGTGGTTGATGATGCGCTCCTGAAGGACTATCGGGCTGAAACATATGTGCCGGTTGTGGCCGAAATCCTACAGAACCTCAGCCCGAAGGTCATCCTCACCGCGGCCTCGGTTGACGGTAAGGATTTAAGTGCAAGGCTGGCAGCCAGGCTTGGGGCTGGATTGGCTACGGATTGCACCGAATTGCAGATCGAGGGAGGTGGGCTCAAAGCAAAGAGGCCAATGTACGCAGGTAAGGCATTTGCCTGGTGTGAATGGTCGGATGGGGCTTGGCCTCAGGTGGCCTCTTGCCGGCCAAATGTGATGGATTGTCTTGCCCCGGACACATCCAAGAAGGCTGAGGTGGAGAAAGTTGAGGTAGCACTACCTGCGGGAAATCTTACCCAGGTGGTGAGCATTGAAAAGGATGCCGGTGGCAAGCTCGACCTTACCGAGGCAGAAGTTATCGTCTCTGGAGGCCGAGGAATGAAAGGGCCGGAGAACTTTGCCATGCTGGAGGAGTTGGCTGGAATTCTTGGCGGTACGGTCGGCGCATCTCGTTCGGCAGTGGATTCTGGCTGGCGTCCCCATGCGGATCAGGTGGGCCAAACCGGGAAAGTGGTCACCCCGAATCTTTATGTTGCCTGTGGTATATCAGGAGCTATTCAGCACCTTGCCGGTATGAGTTCGAGCAAATACATTGTCGCGGTTAACAAGGATCCCGAGGCCCCAATCTTCAGCAAGGCTGACTATGGTATAGTGGGGGATCTCTTCGAGTTTCTCCCGGCGTTCATCGAGGAAGTGAAGACATTGAAATCGACTTGTTAGCTAAGTCCTTGTGGGAGCGGCTTTCCAGCCGCGATTATTTGGATAAGTCGCCAGCGAGTCGCGGCTGGAAAGCCGCTCCCACAGAGGATAACCATAGCACCTCTAGAGTAGTTATCTTTACTGGGAGGCATTAACAATGCAACCGGGTCATTTCCCCGCCAATATCCTGTTCATCCTGATTTTCGTTGCTGCCAATGGGTTCTTCGTATTCACCGCTTACAAGCTGTACCGGATTCTAAGACTGGGTAAGCCCGAAGACCGATTCGACCGAAGATCGGAGCGGCTCAAAAGTGTGGTGACCTTCGTGTTAGGACAACGGCGGGTGATACGCGAGCCAGCTGGTTGGGGTCACTTTTTCATTTTCTGGGGTTTCGTAATCATTTCAATTGGCAGCCTAGAGACATTCGGGGTTGGCATTTACCATGGTTTTGCTTATTGGAAATTTCTGGGCAAAGGTCTCACCAGCTTACTTTATTTACTTCAAGACCTGTTTTGCGCTGCCGTTGTAGTTGCCCTGTGTGTGGCGCTCTATAGACGCTTTGTGGTTAAACCCGAACGTCTCAGATACGAGGATCAGAAGGCGGTCAACCAAGATGCCTGCATCATCATTGGTCTCATCCTTCTTTTAATCGTACTGCTTTTTGGGGCGCGGGCAGCGGAATATCTTCTGGCCCAAGGGGAGGCAGGTCGATACTTTCCCAGGTTGGCATTCGTCTCGGTTGCCTTCTCTAGTCTCTTTACGGGGCTCACTAAAGAGGGTTTGCAGGCTTGGTACAGTTTCTGCTGGTGGGGTCATACCGTAGTTATCCTGGGATTCCTCATCTATATTCCCTTCTCCAAGCATTTGCATCTGCTTGGGGCGATTCCCAATGTGTTTTTCCGTCGACTCAGCTCAGTCGGCGAACTCAGCAAGATGGATCTGGAGGACGAAACAGCAGAAACGTACGGGGTTTCAAGGATCGAGGAATTCAGCTGGAAGCAGCTCTTGGATCTTTATGCCTGCACAGAATGCGGCCGCTGCTCGGATAACTGCCCTGCCACTCTTACCGGTAAACCTTTGAGTCCCAAATTAACCATCCACCATCTCAAAGAACATTTGCAAGCAAAGGGCAAAATGGTGCTGGCGCAGCAAGGGGCGGAGGAAGCTGCTACAGCCAACCCTGAAGGTGAGTTAGCCAGAGCTCTCATAGGAGACATCTGCCAGCACGATGAGCTCTGGTCCTGCACCACCTGCGGCAACTGCATTGAGAATTGTCCGGTATTCATAGAACACATTGATAAGTACGTTGATATGCGTCGTTATTTGGTTCTCATGGAGAGCAATTTTTCCCCCGAGGTCCAGAATGTAATGCGGAATTGGGAAACCAACTCGAATCCCTGGGGTCTGGGTTTTGCCACCAGGGGAGATTGGGCCAAAGGGCTGCCGGTAAAAACTCTCGCCGAGGACTCCCAGGTGGAATATCTCTACTATGTGGGGTGTGCCGGCAGTTTCGACGAACGGGCCAAGAAGATCAGTTCCGCTCTGGTGACACTCCTCAATGAGGCCGGGGTGAGCTTTGGTATTCTTGGAGCAGAGGAGAAGTGTTGCGGTGAAACGGCAAGGAGGCTCGGCAACGAGTATCTCTTTCAGAGCATGGCCACCGAGCTGGTGGAGATTATTAATTCTTATGGGGTGAAAAAGATCATAACCGCTTGCCCACATGGCTATAATTGTCTAAAGAATGAGTATCCCCAGTTCGGCGCTAATTGGGAGGTTTACCATCACAGCGAGTTTCTTGCCACCTTGCTAAAAGGGGGGCAATTGCAGCCACAACAAGGTATGGACAAGAATTTGGTTTTTCACGACTCGTGTTACCTGGGTCGATATAATGATCTTTACGAAGAACCGCGAACTGTGCTGAATTCTATTCTAGGGCTGAAGTTTTCCGAAATGGATCGAAGCCGTAACAAGGCTTTTTGCTGCGGCGCAGGTGGCGGCAGAATGTGGATGGAGGAAACTTTGGGAGATCAGAAGATCAACGATGCCCGCACTGGTCAGGCACTGCAACTGGAGCCGGATATTATAGGTGTCAGTTGCCCCTTCTGCACCACCATGTTCGAAGACGGGCTAAAGACCTTTGATATGGATGAAAAGGTGAAGGTATACGACATAGCAGAAATTTTGGCCCAGGCTGTCACCTCAGCTAAAGAGTAGGGTGGGTATTGGCCGTTGGCTAATTGGTGGCAGTCAGCAAAAACCGAGCGTGTCATTGGGGTCAAAATCCGAATATCGAATATCGAAATACTAAACAAATTCAAATTTCGAATTTCCCAATGTTCAAAACTAGGATTCGTAATGAGGATCATAGCTTTCCGTTTGGATCATTTGAAACCGGGGCCCCGCCCAAAGGGTGGGGAGTCCGAAGGACAATTTTGGTGCTTCGGATTTGTTTCGAATTTCGTGCTTCGGATTTCGTATTTTCAATTTGAGGAAGCAACCGACTTGTCTTTAAACTTCGAGTAATCGCTCGACGTTTCCCCTCGATATGTGGTAGCTTGTCAGCAGTGCAAGTCGCCCAAGTCAGGTAAATCAGAACGCTTGTCATCATTACTATATTATCTCTACTTTTCCTGCCCGCCATCGGCTTCGCCTTTAGGCGAGGCGGGCGGGTCTGAGATCTCTACGACAAAAATTTTCAGGGAGGTATAGCCATGGAAAAGACCTGGCACCAGTTTTATGACAAGGGTGTTCCTTTTGAAATTGATCCACCTGAGGATCCGCTCCCCAGACAATTAGAGAAAGCAGCTCGAGACTTTCCTCAGGTTACAGCCACCGAGTTCGTAGGGGCCAAACTCACTTACCAGCAGTTGGCTGATCATGTCAGCAGGTTTGCTGCCTCTCTCAGTCAATTGGGGGTAAAGCCCGGGGACAGGGTCGCCATCATGCTACCCAATTGTCCACAAACCATCATCAGCTATTATGCTGTTCTCAGTATTGGTGGCGTGGCGGTAATGACCAATCCTATGTACGTGGAAAGGGAGATGATCCATCAGTTCAACGATGCTGGGGTCAAAGTCTTGGTGGGTCTGGATCATCTGTTTCCACGCATCGACAAGGTCTGGAAAGAGACCCAGGTGGAGCACCTCGTTATCACGAGTATCCGGGATTACCTCCCCTTTCCTCTCAATCTGCTTTATCCACTCAAGGCTAAGAAGCAGAACCTCAATATGAAGGTTCCCTACTCCGCTTCCATCCACGCGTTCAAAGGACTGCTGAAGAACAGCCCTGGCAATCCACCCCGACCTGAAGTGGATATGGCTGAAGTGGCCCTACTTCAGTATACCGGTGGCACCACCGGGGTTGCAAAGGGGGTGATGCTCACTCACAGTAATCTGGCGGTTAACGTGGCTCAGATTACTAGTTGGCTGACGGATATAAGACGCGGCCATGAGCGTTTCCTTTGTGTGGTCCCCATATTCCACGTCCTTGGGATGACTGCGGTCATGAACTGGCCTATTTGCATGGGCTGCACCATGACCCTGGTACCTCGTTTCGAAATCAAAGATTTTCTCAAGACCATCACCAAGACGAGGCCGACCATTGCGATTCTGGTTCCAACCATACTCACCGCCATGGTCAATTACCCCGAGATCTCTAAGTACGATCTCTCTTCCATCAACTACGTGGTCAGCGGCTCTGCTCCCCTGCCGGTGGAGATCATGAACCGATTTGAAGAACTGACCGGCAGCGTGATCCTGGAGGGTTTAGGCCTCACCGAGTCATCGCCCGTTACCCACGTGAATCCAGTTAAAAGTAAACGCAAAGCGGGAAGCATTGGTATTGCCCTCCCCTCCACAGACGTCCGGATCATGGACCTGGAGACCGGCACAAAAGAGGAGCAGATGGGGCAGACTGGGGAACTGGCGATCAAGGGCCCGCAAGTCATGAAGGGCTATTGGAATATGCCCGAAGAAACCGCCGAGACCCTCAAGGATGGCTGGCTCTATACTGGAGACATTGCTCACATTGATGAAGATGGCTTTGTCTTCATCGTCGACCGCAAGAAAGACATGATCATTGCCGGTGGTTTCAACATCTATCCACGAGATATTGATGAAGTCCTCTATGAACATCCCAAGATTGCCGACGCGGTAACCATTGGTGTTCCTGATGAATACCGGGGCGAGACCGTCAAGGTTTTTGTGGTGCTCAAGCCCGGACAAACTCTTACCGAAGAAGAGGTCATTGCCCACTGTAAGGAAAAACTCGCAGCCTACAAGGTTCCCCGTCTGGTGGAATTTCGTGAGGAGTTACCCAAGACATTGGTAGGTAAGGTGCTGCGCAAGGAGTTGCGCGCCGAAGAACTGCGCAAGCTTAAAAATGCATAAGAGGGTTGAACCTTTTTTGATTGAGTAGGGCCGGCCTCTGTGCCGGCCAACCCAAGAAAATCCCCCCTTTATCCCCCCTTTATCAAAGGGGGGAAACTTATTGGAATCACTCCAAGCAATCCCCCTTTCCTAAAGGCCTCCGGCTCGGAGAGCCTACGCCTCGGAGAGGGGACCGAGGGGGATTTTGTAATTAACTGTGAAAGGATTATTTGGCGGGTGCGGAGACCCGCCCTACTTTTTTTGGGGTAGACTCACCCTTACATTTTGGTGGATTTGGCCTTCGGCCTTAATCCACCAATAAGCTGCACAAGGTGCATCTCGATGCCAACTGTAGAAGTCGACGGACGCGCAATTCACTACCTGACTGGGGTCAATGGAGTAGCCCCTGAGAGGCGTAGCATTGTTTTTGTCCACGGAGCCGGTGGCAATGGTATGGTCTGGCAGAACCAACGGAGAGGTCTGGATCGGGGAGTAAACACCATCTGCCTGGACCTTCCGGGTCATGGTCAAAGTCATGGCGGAGGCTGCATCACAATTGCCGAATATAGCCGTTGGCTCATACGCTTCATACAGCGGTTGGAATTGAGTGGGCCTATTCTTGCCGGCCATTCCATGGGTGGGGCCGTGGTTATTGAGGCGGCTATCGAATACCCTGAGGAGATGGATGGCCTGATACTCATTGGCAGTGGGGCAAGGCTTAGGGTCAGTTCCGAAATTTTCCAAGGAATAGAAGTTGATTTTGAGGCCACGGCATCGCAGTTGGTGCAGTGGTGCTACGGGCCTGGGACCTCGGACAAAGTCGTCAAGTGGGGTTTGGAGCAACTGCTCACTGAGCAGCCGGAAGTCATGCTGGATGATTTCAAGGCCTGCAATGAGTTTGATAGACTGAGCAAAATCAGCAGTATCAAACATCCTGCCCTTGTAGTCTGCGGGAGTGAGGACATTATGACACCTCCCAAATACTCCCACTACCTTGCCGACAATCTCCAGCGGGCCACCTTGAGGATCATAGAAGGGGCAGGCCACATGGTGATGGTGGAGAATGCTTTTAGTACTAACGCCGCCATCTTGAAATTTCTCTCCTCAATCTAGTGCGCAACTTGCGGCAGTAAATAGAAACTAGGCACTAGGAAGTAGGCACTAGGCACTAACTGCTCCGCAAAGCGGGTCACCGGTAGTGCCTAGTCCATAGTGCTTATTACCTAGTGCAGCTACGCTGCCCTTGCCAACCGGTAGCAACCCTTGATAAAATAATAAGTTGCGGTTGTTTGAACGCGGAGAACTTACCCAAATTCGAGAATAGATAATGGCAGGCAAAGACTATTACAAAATCCTTGGTGTGAGTAAGGATGTCAGTGACGAGGACCTCAAGAAGGCCTATCGTAAGCTGGCAATGAAATACCACCCCGACCAAAACCAAGGAGACAAAAAGGCAGAGGAGAGCTTCAAAGAAGTAAATGAAGCGTACGCTGTGCTCAGCGATAAGGAAAAGCGTCGCCAGTACGATATGTTCGGCGCTGACGGCTTTCAACAGCGTTTTAGCCAGGAAGACATTTTTAGTAGTTTCGATTTCGGCCAAGTGTTCAGGGAATTCGGTTTCGGCTCGGAGGATGTGTTAGGCCGCATTTTCGGAGGAATGGGTGGAAGACGACCCTCCGGCAGAGGTGGATATTATTCTGGCGGTCCTTTCGGCCGCACTGCCCAGCAGCCCCAAAAAGGTACCGATTTGGTTATGGACATGCAGGTGAGCTTGAAAGAAGCGGTTTTTGGCGGTTCCAAGGTGGCCGGCTTCAACAAAGGCGTCGGGGTTGAGCGAGTTACGGTGAAAATCCCACCTGGAATCTCTTCCGGCAAGAAGCTTCGCATTGCCGGAAAAGGGCAGCAAGGTGCCTGGGGAGGACCCCCGGGTGACATACTTATCAAGATCCTGGTTGCGCGTCACCCGGTCTTCGACCGTAAAGGCGACAACCTCATTACAAGTCGGGAGATCACTCTCACCCAGGCGGTTTTGGGTACACAGCTAGAAGTCCCCACTCTTGATGACAAGACGCTCAGTCTCAAAGTGCCCCCAGGAACTCAGAGCCAGACGAAATTGCGGCTCAAGGGTCACGGCGTACCTCGGTTCAATAAGACGGGCCGGGGTGATCTTTATGTAAAGATTATCGTGCGTCTACCGAAGTCCCTGACTCCAGAACAGGAAGAGCTATTTAAACAACTCGTTGACCAAGGTTTTTGATAAAGATATTCATCATTTCTAATCTACCGCAGAGAGCGCAGAGACCGCAGAGGACAAACGGGTAGAGTGAAGACTTCTCTTGTATAGAGATTCTTTTTGAGAAAAGGCGATAGGCATTCGCCTAAAAGTACTGCAAAGCAGGGCCCCGATGAGATTCATCGGGACATTGGAGAGGCTTCACGGTAGGAAAAAAGATGTCTTGTTTCTCACCGTGAAGTCTCTCCAATTTACTTTTAGGCGACCATTTGGATCTCTGCGCACTCCGCGTTCTCTGCGGTGGACTACAACTAAGTAATAAGATCTACTTATGACAGTACTGAATCAGGAGAAGCTGCGGATAGCGGCAGCCGACTTCCTCTACCTGATGGACCGGGGCTATCCACGTGCTTCCAGTCTTCAACTGGTGGGGAATC
>PPDG01000228.1 GCA_002899795.1 Desulfobacteraceae bacterium
CGGTGACCAGCTCTACTTGGCTCAAGCTTATGAACAAGGCAACGGAGAACTGGAGGTACTTATATGATCGAATCCTACAGTTTCGGCAGCATGACGATTACAGGTCAAAGTCACCGAAATGATTTAAAGATTATTGAAAACAAGATTGTTGGCAATTGGTGGCGAAGGGAAGGACACGCCCTCTACGCCCAGGACATTGACGACATTTTATATGCTTCTGTGGAAACGCTGGTGGTGGGCACCGGGGCCTACGGCGGCATGAAAGTAACTGCAGAGGCGGCACAGGCCATTGAAGGACAAGGAATCAGTCTGGTGGCGGTGCCGACCAAAGAAGCGGTTTCCATCTTTAACAGCCTCCATGCCCAGGGCAAAAGAGTTGCCGGCGCCTTTCATCTGACCTGCTGAACTGAAATTGTCCTCTTCTCCTGCACCGTTGCCGAGAGTATTCCCTAACGTAGTGCTTGATCGGATCGTTCTCGCTGGGAACGGGGTTTATCCGACACCACTGGATCACAGTTTTCGTTGCTCCTGGGTCTTGTTTTCCTCCCACTAATGTGGTAGGTATACTTCATCTTTTTATCTCCGGCCCAGGATTAATTATAATCCTCGGCAATCCTTGGCTTTCACCTCGTTTGTTTCTGGGGCACCGAATTAGAAGCATGAAAAATGGTTACCCTGCTGGAGCATCGCCAAAACAACGGAGGTTTGGTAATTGCCAATGGGTTTCTCTTGGGGATTGCTGGCGGGTTACTTACAAGACACAGTTGCTGAAAAGGAGGATGATTCATGAGAAAAAATGTTAAGTCCATTTTCTTGCTGTTGGTGGTGATTTCGGTATTTGCCTTCATGCTACCCACCCAGGCTTCCGCTGCTGACACCATCAAGGTCGGTATCGTGCTGCCGCTTACTGGTGCTCAGGCCAAATTCGGCGAAATTGAAAAACAATCTTTTGACATGGCCCTGGAGGAGATCAACGGCGGTGGCGGGATCAAAGGCAAGAAACTTGAATTTATCATGGAAGATGATACCGGCAGGCCCGAAGTGGGCCGGTCGGTGGTGGAGAAGCTCATTACCAAGGACAAGGTGGTTATGCTCGGTGGCGGTTATTCCAGTTCCGTGACCTTTGGGGTGGCCGGTGTAGCTCAGCAAAACCGCGTTCCCTTCCTGGTCAATACCGGTTCAGCCGACAAGATCACCGAACAGGGATGGGACTACATCTTCCGTTTGAATCCGCCGGTGAGTGAATATGCCAGTGGGGTTGAGACTTTTCTGGCTGAGGTGGTAAAACCCAAGGACGCGGTGATCCTTCATGAAAACTCTCTGTTCGGCACCAAGGGCGCTAAAGCATTCCAGAAAAGCTGTGAGAAACTGGGCATCAAGGTTCTGATGACCGAAGGCTACGAACACGGTGGCATCGATTTCAAGCCGGTTTTGGTCAAGGTGAAACAGCTGAATCCCGACCTCGTCTACATGATTTCTTATATCATGGACGCCTCGCTGCTGATGCGCCAGGCCCGGGAACTGAAGCTGACTCCCAGGCTGTTTGTCGGCGGTGCTGCCGGCTTCACCCTCCCCGAGTTTGACCAGAATGCCGGCAAGGCCGCAAATTTCGTAGTCTCAGCCACCTTGTGGCACCAGGTTCTACCCTTGCCCGGAGCCATGGACTACTTCAACCGATTCAAGGCCAAATACAACAAGGACACCGAGTATCACGGTGCCGAGGCCTATGCGGCTGCCTACGTGATCAGGGACGTGCTGAAGCGGGCCAAATCCTTCTCGGCCGAGGACATCAAGCAGGCCTTGAGTGAGACCAAGTTGATGACGGTCTTCGGCCCGGTACAATTCACCTCCTATGACAAGAAAACCAATCAGAACAGGCTGATTACCTATGTGGTCCAGTGGCAGCACGGCAAACTTCAGCTCATTTGGCCCAAGAATCTAGCCAATGCCAAGTATGTTTATCCGGTAGACTGGCTCAGGGAATGGGGCTACTAGGTACAGACAACAAACGGTGGAGGGCTTACTGAGATGCCCTCCACCGTTTCTTTCGATCTTCTAGCTGAGAGGACGTAGAAAACTGACGGCAATTGGTCTCGGGGTAAGAATAATTTCTCGAGATATCTTTTACCCTCCCAGATCTAAGAGTTGACTGCAGTTTCATACGTGCAAATCACCGCTCACCTTGCCCCTTGTTCTTTCTGTGCCTTCTGTGCTTTAATTCTCTCTGAGCAGCTACAATCTAGTTAGCAATCCATCATTTTCCTTATCTGCTTTGTCCGTAGTGGGTTGAGAAAGGTTAAAGAAAGACCCTTTCTATCTCTCTTGAAAGGAAGCTGGAAATGGATGTCTTCTTACAGACCCTGGTCGCCGGAGTTTTGATCGGAGGTATCTATGGCTTGATTGGAATAGGCATGACTCTGATCATGGGTGTCATGGGGATCATCAATTTGGCCCACGGCCAGTTGATGATGGTGGCAATGTACGTCACCTTTGTCCTCCATGCCTATCTGAAGATTGATCCCTACCTGTCGCTTCTGGTTGCCATGCCCGCCCTCTTTCTCCTGGGAATCTTTCTGCAGAAGACGTTGCTCAATCCTCTCATGGAAGTTGACGCCGTTCTCCCGGAAAACCAGGTGTTGATGACCGTGGGCATGGGCATGGTACTTGCTGAAATCGCCCGCTTCATCTTCAGCTCTGACTACAAATCGGTCGTCACCAGCTACACTGGCAGTGCTTTTTTCCTGGGAAACATTTCATTCAGCGTGCCCATGATCATCGCTTTTGGGTTCGCGGTGCTCCTGACCGTCGGCCTCTTCCTGTTTCTGCTCAAAACCGACTTGGGTCGATCCATCCGGGCCACTGCCCAGGACAAAGAGGCCGCCACCCTCATGGGCGTCAACTCTGGCCGGATCACGGTGATCACCTTTGGCATAGGATCAGCCCTGGTGGCGGCCGCCGGCTCACTGCTCATGCCCATCTTCTACCTCTTCCCTGACATTGGTGGCCCTTTTACCCTAAAAGCCTTTGTTATTACTATCCTTGGGGGCATGGGCAGCACGGTTGGTGCCATTTTCGGGGGCGTTACTCTCGGCATAGCCGAGTCCCTGGGGGCCACTTACATTGGCATGGGCTATAAAGAGATGGTGGGTTATGTCATTTTTCTCCTGGTTCTGATCTTTCTGCCAGGTGGCTTGAAGCGATTGACTAAAATTTAAGACAAGCAGGCAGGTGGCAGC
>PPDG01000229.1 GCA_002899795.1 Desulfobacteraceae bacterium
GGCAGCAGGCAGAAAACAGAGGTCGGAGGTCGGACGTCAGAGATCAGAAGTCAGAAATTCTCTTGTGGGAGCGGCTTTCAGCCGCGATCTTGCGGTTTGAACTATTTAATTATTTGATTAACTTCCTAATTCTCTAATCGACTAATTCTCTAATTCTCGAATTAACGATTTGGCACCTGGCGCTGGCAAGATAGCAACAAAGCCACAAGCAATGCATGGGGAAAGCATATGAAGGAAATACAAGTAGGCTTGATCGGACTAGGAACGGTGGGCTGTGGTCTTGTCAAGGTTCTTGAAGACAACAGTGAGATACTCAAGGAGCGTTTGGGTGTGCCGCTCAGGCTAAAAAGAGTGGTTGACATAGACCTGGAGAGCCCCAGGCCGGTCTCCCTTCCTCGGAAGATCCTCTCCACCCAGGTGGAAGACATACTGGCGGATGAGGAAATCCGGATTGTTGTTGAGTTGATCGGGGGAATGGAACCAGCCAAGACCTTTCTCTTGGAGGCCATGAAACGCGGCAAACATGTGGTCACTGCCAACAAAGCTCTATTGGCCGTGCATGGTAATGAGCTTTTTGCGGCAGCCCGGGAGCACCAGGTCAATATCGCTTTTGAAGCGGCCGTTGGCGGGGGTATTCCCCTCATACGCACCTTACGTGAGGGGTTGGTAGCCAATCGCATAGGCCACATTTACGGTATTCTCAATGGCACCGCCAATTACATCCTCACCCGAATGGCTCGTGAGGGTACCACCTTTGACGACGCACTCAAGGAAGCCCAGGCACAAGGCATTGCGGAAGCTGACCCAAGTCTTGACGTGGAGGGAGTGGACGCAGCGCACAAAATTGCCGTTCTCAGTTCCCTGGCATACTGTTGCGAGGTAGATTTTAATCAGGTCCATACAGAGGGTATTTCCCAGATTGACCCGTCTGACATTCAATTTGCCAAAGATTTTGGCTATCAAATAAAACTCCTGGCCATCTCTCGCAGTGACGGCGACAGAATAGAAGTCAGAGTACATCCGACCATGATTCCCCAGGAGCACATGTTGGCCAAGGTTGAGGGGGCTTACAATGCTATCCACATCTCCGGTGATGCTGTGGGTGACGTCATGTTATATGGCCTGGGTGCCGGAATGATGCCCACCGGCAGTGCCGTGGCCAGCGATCTGGTTGATCTGGGACGAGATCTTCTGGTGGGAGGCGGGGTGAGAATACCACCCCTGGCTTGTGAAGGGGAGGCGCTGGTGCCGCGCCAAATCAAACCAATGGATGAGCTGGTTATCAATTACTATTTCAAATTTTCTGCGGTTGATCAGCCCGGGGTACTGTCAAAGATTTCAGGCATACTAGGCAACCACGATATCAGTATTGCCTCAGTGATTCAGAAAGGTAGACAGGTAAAGGGTTCAGTGCCGCTGGTGATGATGACTCATGAAGCAAGAGAGCGTGATGTGCGTCTGGCCCTGGCTGAAATCGGTGACCTCAAGGTGGTAACTGCACCCACACGATTGATACGGGTCGAGAATCGCGAAGCAGTTGACGAGGATTAGCATAGAGCATAGAGCATAGGGAAATCCAGCTGGCAAACAGCATTAGGCAGATTCGAACCGACACGAAGAAGCGGAAGTTGATGAAAATTCCAAATTCCAAATCACAAATAACAAACAAATCACAATGACCGAAATTCGAAACTTCAAATCTGTTTTGGTCATTGAATATTGAAATTTGAGATTTAATTGTAATTTGGTGCTTGGGATTTGGGATTTCGAATTGTTTGACGTTTTGAACGATTTCTACGACTTCAACGATTTTTACGGTTTCTACGATTAACCCCTTACTGCTTACCGTTTACCAAGATGGAAACAAGATGGACGAAGCGAAGAGCAAATACCTCATACTGGTTGGCGATGGCATGGCCGATGAACCCCTAGGGGAGCTTGACGGTAAGACACCCCTGGAGGCGGCTCATACTCCCCACATGGACCAACTGGCAGCCAAGGGTTTTCTGGGACTTACGGAGACCATTGGCTCGCATCAGGACCCTGGGAGTGACGTGGCTAACATGGCAATCTTGGGTTATGATCCTGATCGCTTCCACTCAGGCCGTGCCCCATTGGAAGCGGCCAGCATGGGGGTGAAACTTTCTTCTGGCGAGGTGGCCTTCAGGTGCAATTTGGTCAGCGTGGAAACCGGTGCTGACGGCGAACTCGTTCTGACAGATTACTCAGCGGGTCATATTTCCAGCGAGCATGGCCGGGTACTCATCACTGCACTGCAGGAAAACTTGGGCAACGAGTCGTTTCATTTCTACCCAGGGGTAAGCTATCGTCACCTTCTGGTCTGGCGGGGCGGGAGGTCTGATCTGAGCATTACTCCCCCCCATGACGTTACTGGTCAGCCGGTGGCTGAGTACTGGCAAGTATATGATGAAGTATCTGAACTGAGATCCTTGATGGAAGCAGCCAGACGGGTCCTTTCAGATCACGAGCTGAACCGGCAGCTGGCCGCAGAGGGAAAGCGGACCGGCAATGCAATATGGCTGTGGGGTCAGGGGGTTGCTCCCATTATGCCCAGCCTCAATGATCAGTTCAACATCCACGGAGTGGTGATTTCCGCAGTTGACCTCCTAAAGGGATTAGGTATCTGTGCTGGTCTGGAAGCGGTGGACGTACCCGGAGCCACCGGATACCTGGACACCAACTACGATGGTAAGGTGGCTGCTGCTCTGGAGTCTTTACAGGATAAAGATTTCGTCTATCTCCACGTAGAGGCCCCCGACGAGGCATCTCATGAGGGCAACCTGGAACTCAAGATAGAGGCAATCGAGGCTTTTGATGCCAGGGTGGTTGGGCCGATATTGGAGAGGTGCAGTGATATGAGCGGAGTTCGGGTAATGATTATTACCGACCATCTTACCCCTATACGGACACGCACCCACGCGAGAGGGTTTGTTCCCTTTGCAGTCTGTGATCTGCCAGCGAGTGCCAGTGAAGTGCAGAGAGGGTTTTCAGAGCGCAGTGCGGAAAGTACGGGACTAGTTGTCAAACCAGGGTATAAGCTTATGGAGAAGTTTATAAAGGGCGAGATTGGATAGTGCGCATAGCTACAACGGCGTTTCCAGCAGGCAGAAGTCAGAGATCAGAAGACAGAAATTCTTTTGTGTGAGCGGCTTTCCCCGACCTGAGCATGTCGAAGGTCAGCCGCGATCTTGCGATTTCAAAGAATTAACTAATTA
>PPDG01000139.1 GCA_002899795.1 Desulfobacteraceae bacterium
AATGGATTCGAGCGGAGCGGGATTCGGGGCAAGTTCTGCCCAGGGAAATAATAATTGCCGATGAAAGGGCAGAGGAAGTTTCACTGCAGGATGGGGCTTCAACCCAGGCAGAGTCAGAGGAAGAGTATCTCCCGTTGTCTTTGCCGGGATTTGATCTCCCTGCTGGGCTCGCCCGTTTGCAGGGGAATAGAAGCCTTTACAGAAAACTGCTGCATGATTTCGCCGCCAATTATTCCGGGGTGGCCGGGGAGATTCGGCAGGCCTTGACTGCAGGGGATATGGATCTGGTGCACAGCCTGGTCCATAATCTCAAAGCTGTGGCTGGCAATCTTTCAGCCACAGACGTGCTGGCTGCGGTTGTGGAAATGGAAAAGCTCGTGAGAAGGGAAGATGAAGCCACTGCTCCCACACCTGAGGCACTAGAGCAAAAGCTGGCAGCCCTGGAAAAGGTACTCAAACAGGCGCTGGAGTCGGTTCAAACACTTGAGCCACCGGCAGAAGATAAAACAGACGAGCCATCCCCGGATGTGATGGCCTCGGTTCCCCCTGAACTGGCAAGAGCTTCGGCCAGACGCATTCGAAAAGCCGTGGATATGGGCGATGTAACGGAATTGAAAGGTATTGCCGACGAGCTGCAAGCTCAGGCAGAAGAACTTGCGCCTCTGAGAGAAAAGATCGTGCAATTGGCGGAAGATTTCGACTTTGATAGTATATTACAACTGGCTGACGTTTTGGAAAAGGATAGGAACAACTAATTGGAGCTGCAGATGACCAACCAGGTGACAACCTTTGCAGACGGTCAAGAACAACCTGAACGGATTTTGCTTGTGGACGACAATCCCACCAACCTGCAAGTGCTGTTTCAGACCCTGGAAGGGCGAGGTTACAATCTTCTGGTGGCAAAGGACGGTGAAACAGCTATCTCCATAGCCATAAAGGCCCTGCCGGAATTGATCCTGCTGGACATTATGATGCCGGGGATCGACGGCTATGAGGTATGTCGACGGCTGAAGAATGATCCCACCACAAAAGAGATTCCGATAATTTTTCTTTCCGCTCTAGGTGAAACCAAAGACAAAGTCAGGGGATTGGATTTAGGAGCAGTGGATTACATCTCTAAGCCTTTTCAGGCAGAGGAGGTGATCGCCAGGGTAAATACCCACATCACTATTGACCGGCTGAGACGTGAGGTCCAGGCCCAGAAAGATGCCCTGGAACGGGAACTCGAGGTGGTTGCCAAGGTACAATACGACCTCCTCCCTAAACGGCTTCCCGAGATTAAGGGGATGAAGCTGTCGGCTTATTACAAGACCAGTCGCTACGCTGGTGGCGATTACTACGACATTATTGAACTTCCGGATGAGCGCTGGGGTTTCATGGTGGCCGACGCTGAAGGCCACAGTACCCCTGCTGCTGTTCGTATGGCCATGACCTGTGCCCTGTTGCGTGGTTATCCGGGAGCGGCCAGCAATCCGGATGAAGTTCTGAAAGACCTCAACAAGACTCTTTGCAAGGTTGTCGGCATGAGTTTCATAACTGCCATTTTTGCTGTTTACGATGGGCGAGATAACAGTTTGCGCATAGTAAAAGCGGGCCACATGGATCCCCTGCTCTACAGACCTTCCAAAGGCGAGACCGTTGAGATTCCCTGCGAGGGTACATATGCCATGGGCATTGAGCAATATGACGAGGTGCCGGTGACAGAAACCAGGTTACAATCGGGCGACCGGTTGCTATTTTATACTGACGGGCTTACCGAACAGTTCAACCCGGAAGGGGAAATGTACGGCCTCGAAAGACTGTGTCGGCAACTTTCCAAAGACCACGGGGACAGCCCAAAAGAAATTCTCGATGCAATCGTTGATGATGCGGAGAGGTTTGCAAAAGGATTGCCGGCTGACGATGATCAAGCACTACTGCTTTGCGTTGTGGCGTGAGCTTAAGCGAAACAGGAAATGCGAAACAGTTTGAAAGGAGTACGGATGGAAGTTATCGAGAAGAAACAGGACGGAATTTGCATTCTAACTTTGAGTGGTCGTTTAGATGCGAACAGCTCTGAGGAATTTCGTGAGAAGATTTTGCAACTTATCGAGGATGGCACCAAAAAAGTAATTTTGGATTGCGAGAATCTGGACTACATTTCGAGTGCTGGTCTGCGCGTGGTTTTAGAAGCCACCAAAGAAATAAAGCGGAATGAAGGGAAAATAATGCTCTGTGCCTTGCAGGATTATATCAAGGAGGTATTCGAGGTAGCTAAATTCGACGCATTCTTACCCATCGGCGGTAGCGTAGAAGAAGCGATCAAAACATTCTAATTTGCTGGTTTCTCTTAAACCGCGCTCATGTCCCATCGGCGTGCCCAATGTGATAAGGGCTAAAGCTGTTGGAGTAGCGGAGGTTGGGCTCCGGGTTTACTTGCTTATCGTGACCACCATTTTTTCACGTATAACCTTTCCATTCTGTCTGACTACCAGACTTATTCCGTTTTCTCCCTCTGGCAGTCCACCCTGAGTATATTGCACGCCTCCTGGTGCCGTCCCTGTCGCTCTGCCAAGCAATTGCTTGGGAAAGATTACCGCCGTGAGCGTGTCTCCTGCGGCTATAGTGACGAGAGGTTGGCCTCTCATTTCTTTAAGCCCATCCCAGGTAACACCTTCCCACAAAAAACGGCCTTTCTCGCGGCTATTCAGGAGATAGAAGGTGTTCTCCCAATCAAGATTCAGCTCTTTTTTCGTTTTGTTGCTTAAGACCAGACGAAATGTTGCAAAGAAACCCTGGCCCTCTTTAAGTTGGGGCTTGAGCTCAGCAACAAAATAGTCATTACTGGCCCTTTGAACTTCTGGATTACTAGAGTAGACTTTCACCGGGGTTACCCTCTCTGGGAAGACCCCCCTTTCTTTTACCAAGGCATTCCGGTACTGGATATAGGCGTTGCGGATGGCAATGTAGGGATCGATGGCGGCTTCCTTGAGAGCCTCGTAATATCCCAGCGTCAGTGAGACGTTGTTGAATTTCTTATATCCCTTCACTCCCCAACGCAATAGCATGGGATCAACGTACCAAGTGATTGGATCCAGGAAGGAATCTCCAACCCACCCTACCAAACTTCGCGTACTGAATGGCCCCAGTATTGGCATATTAATGTAGAAACCATGTCCTATCCTCCAGACACCTAGAGTCTGGCCAACGTCCTCGTCCTGCATGGGGAGGTTCAGTCCTATCGAGGAAG
>PPDG01000415.1 GCA_002899795.1 Desulfobacteraceae bacterium
GGTGAAGCGCCAAATGCTCCATGCCCGCAGGTTAGTGCTGGAGCACCCCGCCACCGGAAAAACCCTCGACCTTTCGGCACCGTTGCCGGAAGACATGAGTTTGCTTATCCAGTTTCTACAAGAGTACGGCGGCGAAGGATAAATTTGGCTGGCCAATCTACCGACGGGGCGAGGAGTGGATCGTCAACCAGAAATGAGGGTGTGACCACATGCTCAAGGTAGGGTTAACTGGTGGAATAGCTTCCGGGAAAAGCACGGTGTCTGAAGCCTTTGCTCGGTTGGGGGCAAAGGTTCTCGATGCGGATGAAGTTGCCCGTGAGGTGGTGCTACCAGGGAAACCAGCTTGGACAAAGCTACGTCACACCTTTGGCTCGGAGTTCTTTCATCCTGACGGCGAAGTAAACCGGAGCAAGCTGCGGAGGCTGGTTTTTGCCGATCCTGAGCAGCGGAGCCGGCTGAATGCAATCGTGCATCCAGAAGTAATGAGAGAAATAGATTTCAGATTTGAGCAACTGACATCTTCGGCTGAGCATGCAGTGGTGCTGGTTGATATTCCTTTGTTAATCGAAGTGGGAGTGGCTCACCGATTTGACAAGGTGGTGGTGGTGTATGCTAACGAGAGTGTCCAGGTCATGCGACTCATGCAGCGGGATGGACTATCCCGGGAGGAAGCGAGGCAAGCTCTGAGTGTTCAAATTGATCTTCGAGAAAAGGCGAAAAAGGCTGATTTCGTTATTGATAACAGTGGCACCCCGGGGGAGACTCAAGCCCAGGTGGAGAAGGTGTGGCAGGAGTTGCTTGAGTTAGCACGCCCCAGAAAACCAGCAGCGGAGTGATAGCAACCGAGCGCCATAAAAACAGCCAGGAGATGCATTTCTGCATCCAGCGCGTGCTGTCAGTTGTCCGTCGTCCGTGGGATAAAACATGTCTTAACCTACAACGGACTATTAGAGCTCCTGCAACATTTTAATATCTGCTTGTTGCCTTCGACCATTGATCCAGCGGCTAAAAGTCTGCTCTTTTTTTGCCTGAAGCAGTTGTTTGGCTAGGCTGTCTTTTTCCTTTTGGAATCCATTTTCCGAAGCCGGCTGGCTATCCTCCAACTGCAAGATGATAAACTTACCATCGACCTCATAAACCTCGGACGGTACAGGCTGTTCAGGCGTGAGAGAGAAAGCGGTTATGACCATGTCCCTCTGATTTCCAAATGGAGGCGCCGGTGAGACAGTGGTGAACAGGCCAGTCTTATTGATCTTCAGCTTGTTGCGACGGGCAACTTTGGCAAGATTTCCTTCCTGGCGAGCGGTTTCGAGCCACTCTTGCGCCTGCGTGCGGGCCAAAACCTCGCTCTGTTCTGTGATCCAGTCTTCTTGGACCCTTTCTTGAGCTTCTGCAAATTCCTCTAACCTGGAATCCTGGATTTCCACCAGTTGCGCCACCAGCTGATCATCACCGATGCTGAATGCAGGTGAGATTTCTTTTGATCGCAGAGCAAAGATGATTTCGTTTATCTCAGGATGGCGGCCCAGCTGAGGAACGGGTTCTTCGGCGGCAAATAGACCGCTTTCTTTGACCTCCAAGCCCGCTTCAGCTGCAGCCTTCTGTAGATCATCCAGAGCGCGACTTAGATCGATGAATGAATCGGCCCGCTGCAGGGCGATTTCACGACTGCGTTCCTCTTTCAGACTCTGGCGCACGGTCTCTTTAACTGCAGCCAGGGGCTTGACCGATTCTTCCTTAATGTCCTCCACCTTGATGATGTGTACGCCAAAGCGGGTCCGCACCAAGTCACTGATCTCGCCTTTTTTCAAGGAAAAGGCGGAATCTGCAAAAGGTTTTACCATATCACCGCTCTTAAAGTAGCCCAAATCTCCTCCCTTGGATGCGGTGGAATCATCTGAATATTTCCGGGCCAGTTCGGCGAAATTATCCCCCTTGCGGGCCAGGTCCAACACCTTTTTTGCTCTGTCCAGAATTTCTTGAATTTCAGCGGTTTTTGCTTTTTCGGAAATGCGAAAAAGGATATGGCGGGCGTGTACCTTTTTTGGTTCCCGGTAATCGTCCTGGTGCAGTTGGTAGAACTCTTCTATTTCCTGGTCGGTAACCTCCACTTCAGCCAAGTAATCCTGCGGCACAAACCGTACATAGAGGATGTTGCGCTTGTCAGCAAGTCGGTAGTTTTCACGATGTTTATCAAAATAATCCCTGACCGCCGCCTCATCCACTTTTACCTGGTTTTTGAAATCCTGAGGATCTATCTGCACGTACGCCAGATTTACCCTGTCCCGGGTATGATGAAAAAAGGAGAGCATTTCTGACTCCAAAACCTTGGTGCCCCGGGTAATGAACTGCTCCACTTTATTAATCAGGAGGTCCTCACGTTGATTGGCCTCAAAATCCTGAGGAGTGAGCTTATTGGAACGCAAGATTTGCTGGTAACGCAGGGAATCAAACTGGCCGTTTGTCTGGAAGGCTGGATAGGAGACTATGGCATTTTGAAGTTCTTCCCGGGAAACATCAAACTCTAGCATTCCGGCCTCTGTTAAAATCAGTCTGCGGTTGATCAGCCGGTCCAGTGCTTGTCCTTTCAGGTTCAAAGTTTCCACTAACTCAGAGGAGAACTGCCTGCCGAATTGACGACGCATCTGCTCCACCAGATTGCTGTACATACTCTGATATTCACGAAGGCCAATATAGGAACCATTTACCACGGCAACGCGACTGGCTTTCTTCTCAGTGTAGGAGTAACCTCCCCAAAAGATGAAAACAATGACGATGGCGAAACATGCCACCTTGATCAACCACGATGTGGCATGTTTACGCATAGTCCCAAGCATGTTCTAACCTCGCAAAGGATCCTAATTGAGTCAAAACTCAATTAGGTGTTATCCGTTATAAGTTATTAGCGTTATGAGAAAGAAAATCAGAATTATTTCTCACCTTTGACAGAGACACAGCACGGCTGTTGTTGTTTTTTCCATTAACGAATAACCCACAATTACCTGTCAGCCGTAGCAACGACGCAGTCTTGTCCCACCCCGAATTCCTTGTTTCTGTTCGCTTGGAAACTAACCAAATTCCCTCTTAATTGCAAGCCCATAATGGCATAGAATTAGCCCGGATATTTCATGAATCACTTGCTGCGACCACGGATGTGGCCGTCCTTCCTGGCGTCCTCGGGTGTTGGCCCCTGCGACGTACCGTTCAGGTACGCCTCGGAACCAA
>PPDG01000504.1 GCA_002899795.1 Desulfobacteraceae bacterium
CCAAGTGAAAATAGCCCCTACGATTACTAGGGTTTTTTCTTGATTTTTCTTGGGATCGAGTCTAAGCTATCAGTATTAGATTGGCTCGTTTCAAATACTGTAGATCACCCTACCTACTATTCGCACTCTCATGTTGCAGCTGATAAGCTTACTTGACGTTTCATAAGAGGTTGTCAGAAGCAGACGAAAAACTTTGCGGGGCCTGCATCTTAAAGGTGCTACCCAGATCCTAGCAATAAACTAGATACTCAAGATTCTAGAAGCCAGATCTAACTACTCCACTACTGTTTGCAGTCAATGGTTCATCACGATTATTTCAAAGCGTCAGCAATACCATTTCTTTTATGGGGATGGACGGATACAAGAGTGCTTTCGCTGCCGGGGTATGCGGCGGTGCGATTTAGGAAAGGAGGTGAGAAGGTTTGTAAGGGGAAGTAACCTTTAACGCAGAGGAAAGAGAGAAAGGAGAAAATCATGAGATGGGTCATTAGATTATTGGTTGTTATGCTTTGCCTGGGTCTAGCGCTGCCGGCTCTGGTGGCGGCCGAGGAACCCGTGATGTCCAAGTACAACGTAAAATTTTGGGGTCGTGTGAAATTTGATATCGAATACGACACCGCTCAGTTTGCGAATTACAATGATTTTCTCGGCGCCCCTGCCGACAGTCAGGCAACTGCAGGCGCGTCAAATAACTCCACGAACTTCAACCCCAGGGACACCCGTCTTGGCTTCTCAGCCTCACACACTGCCGACGACTGGGTGGGCAAGGCGGTGGTGGAGATGGATTTCTATGGGGACAACAATGGAAACAACCTCATCCCCCGGATGCGTCTCGGCTATGTCGAACTGGCCAACAAGGACATGGGCACAAGCCTCAGGGCAGGTCAGGACTGGATTCCCATACAATCGACGAATCCCTCAACCATCGACTTCGGCATCCTTACCGCCTCCGGTAACCTTTGGTGGCGGGTGCCGCAGGTGACCCTGCGTCAGAAAATTGAAGGTTTTGAGTTACTGGCAGGTGCCATGCTCCACCGCAGGACGAGCACCGCGAGTGAAACCAGGTATCCTTGGGTCCTGGGCCGGGCGGCTTACAGCTTTGAAGCCTTTGACGGCAAGCACATGGTGGCCGTGGATGGTGGTTATCAGAGCGATAAGGTCAAGAACAGCACGGGCAGTGATGATGATATTGACCGCTGGCTTGTCGGTGCCGAGGCGAAATTTAGCTTTGGACCCGTACTAGTCAAAGGAGAAATCTGGACCGGCGAAGGTATTGGTTCCCATTTCCTCCGCTATAACCTGGATGTCCATGACACAGATTCTGGTGCCGCCACTTCGTTCGACGAATGGGAAGCCTGGGGTGGCTGGATTGATGCCACTTACAAGATTACGCCCAAATGGAGCGCTACCGCTGGATTTGGTATAGACGACCCCGATGACAGTCAATATGAGAGGCAAACCGGGACTCTAAACCGCAAGTTTAAGGAAAACAGGACAATATTTGTCAATACCTGGTACAGCCTGACGCAAGGTATCAAAGTGGGCGCTGAATTTATGCATTTGCAGGCCAATCGTGAGGATGCTGGGGGGAACAATTTCAGGGATAAAGGGCAGCGTATAACGACCTCAATGTTCTACGCCTTCTAGACTGACCCGTTGAAACCTAATCTTTTAATTTCGGGACGACCGGGAGGTCGTCCCGAACCTTCGAGAATCAAATCCTACCATTATCTTGGTCTCAGAGGATAACTCTGAATCACAGTCTTGTTGGTCCTCCATAAGCTGCTGATGCCGCCGGACTGGATGGTAGAGACGATCAACTCCTCCATCCCGTCTCCATTGATATCACCTATCTGCAAGCTCGTTATCACGCCTTCGATTTCATCAGTTTTCCAGTTCTCCAGCATCCCGTAAGCGCCCCAGCTCAATGAAAGAATTTCTCCCTTGCTGTAGTGGCTGCTGCCGCCGAGCTGGGCCAAGGTTGGGAGATTGTGGGTAATGATGATTTCCAACTTGCCGTCACGGTTAAGATCCCTCAACAAAATTGGGGAGGCAAGTTGGCGCATCTTGACGTTGGGGTCATCGATGTCGGTAGGAGCGAAGCGGTAGCCGTCACCCTTTATATCATCACTCGGCTGAGGCATATCTTTTGCGGCCAAGGGCAGTTCAAGGTAGTTTTCAGT
The DNA here is from genome assembly GCA_002899795.1 of Desulfobacteraceae bacterium. Taxonomy (GTDB): domain Bacteria; phylum Desulfobacterota; class Syntrophobacteria; order BM002; family BM002; genus BM002. The sequence continues at coordinate 2,184 of PPDG01000504.1, forward strand.
GCTGCCGAAGTGGTCATAGCTTTTCCAGATAGAATGACCATTTATGTCCATGAGAAAGAGATATCCATTCTTGGTGATCATTATGGTCTCAGTTTGACCCTGACCGATAATGTCTCCCATTGCCGCGTTAAAAATATCTGCAGACTCTGGAGTAGATAGGTTGCTTTCGGCAATGAGGTTACTGTTTTTCCAGACCAGGTTATAGATCTCAGGCAAAAAGGTGCCATCATCTGCGCTTTTTTGTCCCAGCAGCCTTACGGGTTCACCGGGAATTCGCACAGCTCTTAAATAATAATCTACATCTCTCGCCAAGGTGGCGAATTGGTTGCCATCCCACTCCAGCACAAAAGAAGAATGTTTTATCTGAGTACCACTTAGCTTTTTCTGGTTGCTGACAAAGATCTCGTCCCGGCCGTTTTGGTTGATATCAGCGACGGATACCCAAATAAAACGGTCTTTCTTGCCTGCAGGAATTTCAGCCAGTTGCCGCAATTTCCCCTGGGAATATCGATAGACAAGTAAATCCTTAGTACTAACAGCTACCAATACATTAGCCTGGTCTCCCAGCAAATCTCCCACGGCAATGCTCACGAGCGCATGTTTCAGTTTTTGGCTTTTCCACGGGGGTGGTTGCGGCGCCACTGGGGTTGCTGACCTTGCCGGCTGGCTCGTGTCAGAAAGCGCAACCGTTTGCTGGACTACTTCTTGTTTAATACTCGCCATCTTGGGCCCGGTAGGAGTGGTCTCTGTGGGAACAGGAGCCACCGCTGCTCGAGGCTGTTGAGTTTGTGATGCCGACCCGGCCGGTTTGGGCGCAGGGAGTGGAGCAGCCTGTGTTGCTTGTGGCTGTTGAGCCTGTGGTCTTGGCCCAGCCACGACCTGGCGGGACCTTGTATCAAAAGCTTTTGCATTCATTTCATCCACTACCTGACTGAACTGAGGGAGAAGATTATTCATATCTTCTATCAAGCTGTAGACGGCCAGGGGTGGCTTGGCCACATCACCACTAAAAACTTTAAAATCAA
>PPDG01000326.1 GCA_002899795.1 Desulfobacteraceae bacterium
AGAGGACGGAAGACAAAATTCTAATTTTGAAATTCGAAATTATCTCCCTATGCCCTTTGTTTTTGCTGCAACTGACAACGGACCACTGACAACGGACAAAACTCGCCAACTCGCCGTTTCTCCGTCTCTCCGCGCCTGGCCGCCATCGGCTTCGCCTTCAGGCGAGGCGGGCGGGTCGTCCCGCTGTGCCTAGTGCTTAGTTCCTAGTTTTTACCTTGTGCCTTGCGCCTTGCGCCTTGTGCCTTTCTTTTACAACTACACTTCATCCACGTTTGTTATTTTCAGTTCTACACCCATTTTATTGACTTCGCTGTTAAAATTTTCTACCAATCTATTTAAGAACAACTGTTGATCTTCCTGATAAAATAAGAACAGACTCATCATTTTCCGCCTTTGCTCTAACTGCGGTCGCCTTTCTACCCCCATTTTGTCAGCAGCGGGTTGAAGGTCACGGATGATTTCCCAGGTGGATTTGAATCTCGCGGCCGGATCTCTCCTGGTGGCGCGCTTGATGAAATAGTTTAGTTCGTCCGGTAAATCGGGAACCAAGGTTCGGGGATCGGGTATATCCTCGATAACATGAAGTTCCATTAGTTTGGAAAGGTTATCTTCCGGGTATGGCCTCTGGCCGGTGGTCATCTCATAGGCCATTATTCCCAGGGAATAGATATCAGTTCGTTCGTCGACGGAATCGCCCTTAATTTGTTCCGGAGACATATAGTAAACAGTTCCTGGTAAGCCGCAATCTACTGTCCCCGGCGGACACGACAGCCCGAAGTCAACGATTTTTGCCCGACCATCGGATTGGACGAAAACATTGCCCGGTTTGATATCCTGATGAACAATGCCTTGCTCATGAGCGTAACTCAACCCGTTGCAGACTTGAAGGAGGATGTCCAATACTTTGAATGTGGGCAGCTTCGGCATGGTATGTAAAACGCGATCCAAGGGCACGCCTTCGAGGTACTCCATGATAATGAAAACTGTCCTGTAGAGTTCTTCGATATCATATACTTTCACGATATTATCGTGGTTCAAAAGGGCAACGACCCGGGCTTCGTTATGAAATTTCTCGGCAAATTCGACGTTCATAGCCATGTCATGCTTCAACATCTTGATCGCCACCGGCATTTTCAGGCTTGTGTGCATACCCTTGTAGACAAGGCTCCAGCCGCCGCGGCCTATCAGTTCATTTATCAGGTATTTCCCGATAGTCCTGCTTGCCGTGACTTTTTCGGTGGTAAATCGATGAGTGACAAGTTCAGTAAGAAAATCAAGTAAATCTGTATATTTAGAGCAGATCGAGTCGAATTGTTCTCTGGTCAGGCTCCAGAGAATCATATCTGTTTCGGCATCAACGTTTGCGGTTCGGGGCTCGCCTGTCAAAAGTGCAATCTCTCCTACTATATCGCCGCCTCGAAGGCGTGTGAGCCAATGCTTGGTGCCGTTTTTCTCTATATTGACCACGCATGTGCCTTCCTGAATAATGTAGAACGTATCCCCTTTATCACCTTGGGCAATGAATCTTGTTCCGGTGGGCACGCGCTGTGGGGTCATAAAATTCAGCAGAGGACATTTTGCCTCCATGGGGATGACTTTCAGGAGAGGTGTATTGATGAGAAACTCCAAGTCGGATGGGTACATCCTCCTTTTTCCTTCCTCCACCCCACTTGTCGCCTGTTCTGCCAACGAAGCTGGTCCATGAAATTCCACTCCCAGAAGGTGGGAGTCAGATTTCGTAGGGGATAGCTCTGTCCACACAACTCGCCCTCGGAATGCTTGCCAATCTGTTTTATGGGGAAGTCGCGTCCATAGGTCGACTTCAGTATTGACCTCTAATCTTTGCAGAGACTCCAGGAGAAAGCCGCCCTCACTCATATTGAGCAGGTAAACCAGCAAGGTGTCGTTCCCATCTTCTGGTACACGGTCCGGCTCTGGGCCGACATAGTGTGGATGGACGATACCAACATCTGGTGTCGGCAAAACCCGCCTGGGATGCTGTCTGCGTTCTGTTTGATCGTTCATGATGACCCCTCGAAATTATGGAACCTCTGACATGGAGGAGTTTAATGTGATCGAGATTCTAGAACTAGGGTAATATTGTTCACACCTCCACTACCACCACAGCTATGTTGTCTTTTCCTCCAGCGGCCAAGGCTGCCGAGAAAAGATTGTCCATTTTTTCCTCTAGATCTTTATCGGATCTCAGAGTGGACACTATCTCTTCTTCAGGCACTTCGTCGTGAAGCCCATCTGTGGAAAAAAGGAGGAGGTCCCCCGCCTGTACTTCGAAGTTGCCTGTATCTGCCTCAAATTCTCCAGAACCGCCGATACATTGAAAAACTAATTTATTCCCGGGGTGAATTCTTGCCTCCTCTTTGGTTAATTCGCCCTCTGAGAAGAGAAAGCCCGCCATGGTGTCGTCTTCGGTTATCTGGCGTAGCTCATCTCCGCGGAAAAGATAGAGTCTGCTGTCTCCCACGTGGGCCCAGCAGACAGTCCCATTTCTGACGCAGGCGGCCGTCATAGTGGTACCCATTCCTTCCAGGTCCGGCTCTTTTTCCACCGTCTCCATTATCCTCCGGTTGGCCTCCTGCATCAATTCTTCTATATGGGCCTCCACAGCTTGGCAATCAGGGTTGAAATTATTCAGGCATTCTTTGGCCGTCTCAGCGGCTCGTTTTCCTCCCACCATTCCACCAAGCCCATCGGCAACCGCCAGAAGGATACAACCGTCGTCGAATTCCTTTACAAAAAATAGATCCTGATTGTCTTCCTTTACCAGCCCTCGATGTTTCATTGCGAAGCTTTTCATAGATCCCGCCTTTTCCCAGTACAAATAAGAAAGTGAGCTAAAATACATTAGTGCTCATTTTGGCACAAAACTCAGGGCTGTGTCAAAAAAAATGGTTCGCCAGAAATCTACAGCCTCCAGTAGGCCTGCTCCATAATGATAAAGACCTCGGTATCGATCGTTTTAGCTAGCGAATGTCCTTTGACCGATTCCAACATCTTGTGGTAAGCTTGGCATCACGCTGTTGTAAACACTTTCCCACTAATCTGATCGGAAATTTGCTTTTTTTCATCTGTGCTCGTGGAGTAAAGATGCTGTAGTGATTTTCTGGAAGACGAAGGCGCAGTAAAATCCCCCTCGATCCCCCTTTGTCAAAGGGGGAAGATGACTTGTTGCATGTGAGATAGTCACAT
>PPDG01000138.1 GCA_002899795.1 Desulfobacteraceae bacterium
ACAATAGATCTGTCCTCACGAAGGCAGTTCTTCAACTGGGGTAAGCATTAACTGGTGTCCAACAGGAAACTACCCAGTGTCATTCTGAGCGAAGCGAAGAATCTCTGCTGAGCCCTTTAACCATGAGATTCTTCGTCGTCTTGCTCCTCAGAATGACATCCGAGAACACGGTTTCCGAATGGACAATAATTAGAGATTTTATGGTGGGTCCCCGCCATTGATTAGAAGAAGTTTTTTCTGTAAAGGTGGAAGATCTCCTCCTCTGCATCTTCGTGTAAAAGGTCCAACGGCTTGACTCCCACTTTGCACAGATAGTTGGGAGATGTGCCGTAGAGACGGCATATGAGCGGCCTGACAGGGTAGATTGAGCAGCCACCTTCTGAAAGGCTTTCATCAAGGTAAGGGCAGGTGTGGCCCTTGGCCTCACCTGCTTGCATGGAATGTTCTCGAAAAAACGTTTTTATCCGTTCATCCTCCACCTTGGTTCTGGAAGGCACACCGAAGTTTTTGCAGCACTCATAGCACCCTTCGGTGCACATTAACTCTGGAATCAGATCATAGAGATCGTCAATATCCATACTGGTCCCCCCATGGGAGTGAACAAACTTTGTCTATTGCGTTTGTGCTGTCCCCAAATAAAATGTTGTAAATCCGAAATCCGAATATCGAAATCCGAAACAATTTTCAAATTCTCAAAATACCAATGACCAAAACATTAGACTCGATTTAAAGATTATTGTTTCGAACATTTGAAAATTCGAAACTGGGGACCCGCCCGCAGGGTGGGGAGTCCGAAGGACCAATTTTGAATTTGTTTCGTGCTTCGTGCTTCGAATTTCGAATTTACAGGCTTTACAAATACGTCAACCAGTGTTGATATTCAGCCTTACTGCCCTTAACTATCTGGAAGAAGCTGTCTTGCAGTGTTCTGGTCAGAGGTCCAGGCAATCCCTCACCAATGGTGCGGTTATCAACCTCACGAATTGGCGTGATTTCCGCTGCGGTTCCAGTAAAGAAGGCCTCGTTGGCCGCATAGAGATCGTCGCGAGAAAACCTTTCCTCTTGTACTGCGAAGCCTAGATCCCTGGCGATTGTGATTACGCAATCCCGGGTGATTCCGGGGAGGATGGAGGTGAGTGGTGGAGTTCTAAGCACACCTTTACGAACGATGAAAATATTCTCTCCGGTTCCCTCGCCAATGTACCCATCCGGGTCAAGCATGATGGCCTCATCGTAGCCATCCGTGGTGACCTCAAGTTTGGCCAGTATGGAGTTAACGTAATTACCACACGTTTTGGTTTTGGTCATGAGGATGTTGGGATGGTGTCGAGTAAAAGATGAGACCTTAGCCCGAATACCCTTGGTGAGGCCTTCTTCACCGAGATAAGCTCCCCAGGGCCAGGTGACGATGGAAACCCGTACGGGGTTGTCCTGTGGATGAAGACCCATGGCACCCTCTCCAATGAAGGCAAGAGGTCTAATATATGCGGCCTTCTGCTCATTGGTCAGGAGGGTGTCCAGAATTGCCTGGGTTATCTCTGCCTGGCTGAAAGGTATCTTCATAAGCATGGAATGGGCAGAATTGAAAAAACGCTCCACATGTTCTGGCATGCGAAAAATTGCAGAGCGGCCGTCCTCGCACTCATAACAGCGGATGCCCTCGAAGATCCCCAGGCCATAATGTAGCGTATGAGTAAGGATGTGGACGTTAGCGTCATCCCAGTCCACAAAGCTGCCGTCAAGCCAGATTTTTTTAGCCTTCTCCACCATAGTTTTGACTCCTTTTTAAAATACTAGGCACTAGGAACTAGGCAGTAGGCACTAAGCACAAATGAGTCGCAGTGCCTACCGCCTAGTGTTTAGTGCCTAGTAATTGAAAACCTCTGCTAAGTCTACTCCTTCTGCCCTGTGCTCAGTCCTGCTTAAAGGCTTTCAGCGTTTTCTTGTAAGGTTTGCGAGCTATGCCCTTTTCAGTGATGATTCCTGCAATAAATCGGTTCGGGGTAACATCGAATGCCGGGTTCCAGGCATTCACACCCGGTGGAGCGATGGCATGGCCAAGGCTGTGGGTGACCTCTCGAGGATCCCGCTCCTCAATGGGGATATCCTTGCCGGTGGCAACTGACAGATCCACCGTTGACAAGGGCGCAGCAACATAAAATGGCACCTTGTTTTCTTTGGCCAAAACCGCCAGAGAATAGGTGCCGATCTTGTTGGCAATATCACCATTGGCTGCGACCCGGTCAGCACCCACAACGATGAGTTGAACCTTCCCTTTATTCATGAGATAGCCAGCCATGCTGTCCGTGATCAGGGTCACCGGGATATTGTCCTGCTGCAGTTCCCAAGCTGTGAGCCTGCTGCCCTGCAAAAACGGTCGGGTTTCATCGGCAAGCACCCGGATATTCTTGCCCGCTTCCCACGCAGCCCGTACAACCCCCAGTGCAGTGCCGTAGCCTGCTGTGGCCAGAGCGCCGGCATTGCAATGGGTGAGCACGGTTGCCCCGTCCGGCACCACTATCTGGCCATGATGGCCAATTGCTTTATTAATGGCCTGATCTGCGGCAAGAAGATGATCAGCCTTGCGACGGAGCAGGTCCTTTAACTCCTCCGCTGATGCCTGCGGGTGTTTTCTTAGCACATCAAGCATGCTATCGATGGCCCAGAAAAGGTTGCTGGCCGTGGGTCTGGCACTGGCCATTTTCTCACAGATACGCTGAAAGTGACGCTCAAATGTTGCACGGTTTTGGGTCTTGATTCGACGACCGCCTAGGGCGAGTCCCATGGCTGCGGCTACCCCGATGGCAGGCGCGCCGCGGATCACCATCTTACGAATAGCCTCGACAACCTGAGTTGGTGTTTTGCACACCACATAACTCTCTTTGAAGGGAAGCTTACGCTGGTCTATCATGACCACATAGTCGTCTTGCCAAGCAATTGTAGGGATCATCGAGTTCCTGCTCCAGTTTGAAAATCCCGGCCTGAGGAGACCTGATTGAAGATTCACCACAGAGGCACATATGAGTGCTTCGCACTCAAATACGAAATACGAAATCCGAAGCACGAAACAAATACAAAATCCGAATTTTCAAATGTTCAAAACGTAACTTCTCGAAAAGACTTGTCTGGTGTTTCGGTCATTTGGATTTTGGTAATTCGAATTTGTTTCGGATTTCGATAT
>PPDG01000473.1 GCA_002899795.1 Desulfobacteraceae bacterium
AAATTAACCAGAAGCAAAATATAAAGGTAGCTTCGTTGCCTCAAGTGGAAGGGGCGAGTAATGGATTCCATCCTTAACTTTACTCTTCAAAAACGTACCACAAAATAATGAGGCAGAAGCCTCCGGGAGAGGACTCAACATAGCTTGCCAAGATATAAAGTTTGATAAAAGTATAGATATGATATGGAGATTCAAACCTGGCCATTTTCTTATTGCTAAAGAGTATGAGGCATGGGCTACCTGTAACTTGTTTTGATCTTTGAAGAAGTAGGGATGATAGGTAGTTCTTGCAGCCGTACGTCTTGGGGACCCACTCGTGGGGACTGAGCGGCTTGTCTCGTTGAAGTTTTAGCGAAGACGGAAGCGCAGCGAGCGCGAAGAAACTGGGAACCCGCTTGCGGGACTGAGCGGAGCGAAGAAATGAGAAATGCTTATTTCCGCTTGAGGAAGGAGAGAATGCCTTTTCCCTTGCCCTTCTCACCCTTGTTCACTTCTTGCTGAAATTGCTCCACTGTCTGGATGATAGTGCTCAGAATGGCTCCCTTGAGGTTGGACATGCCAGAAAGCTGTTGCCAAGCGGCGTCCGGTCTGGTCAATTCCTGGAGGTTAGCCGTCATGGCCTCTTCACTCAGAAGCCCTTTTTGTTTGTGCAGGATGGCAAGGATCCAGGCATTGAAAGCGTACAGTAGTTCTTCATTGCCGGGAGGAGAATTACCCGCAGCCGCCAGGACCAGCTTCAGGTTTCCCTTGGCATCGCTGCGGCAATCATAGGTTCTGAGTAACTTCGAGTACTGGGCCGGCACCTGAGCCTTGGCCTCTTCCATGAGATTGTAGGCTCGAGCGCCAGCGGCCTTTTCTGTGACCTTCAGCAAGCCCAACAGTACATGGTGATAAATCTGGAGGATAGTAGGAGCTTCACTCTTGCCCCCGGAAGTGACCGCAGCAGCACCTCCGCTTGGTTCAATAAGGCCCGAAGAAATTAGAGAGTGAATCATGCGGTAGACAACAAACTCATCGTGGCCGCTGTCGTCGACGATTTGCTGCACCGTCCGCTTTCCATCAACCAGTGAGATCACGCGCCACTCATTGGCCGTCAAATTAACTGAGTCGCGCTGTTTCTCCACACTTTTGTTAATCTTGAAAACCACGTTGGGATTTGAGATATTTTTGCTGAGAATTTCCCACTCATCCACACGCCGAGTGCCCTCTAAGATTACCTCCATGTGATTTAGCTCAGTGACAAACTCCTGGTCCAGGTCGAAATCCTGGTCCACGTACTCGAAGTCTCCTCTTTTCCACAAAAACAAATCGTAGAGGATATCGCGCACCTGCTGCTGAATAAACTTCTTTAGCGTCTCGAGGGAGATATAGCTCTTTTCCACCAAAATCTTACCCAACCGCTCTTTTCTCTGCTTGGCCAGGGTTAAGGCCTTCTGGAGTTCCTCGGCTGAGATTATGCCTTTGGTGCGCAGGAGATAACCCAGTCTTACCTCCTTTTGGGTGCCCACAGCGTAAATGATATTGCCATTCTTGAAGTACACCCGCACCATTCGCCCTTTATCGGCGATAGTGAGAATACCAGTCTTCTTATCCTGGGCAAGCAACTGCAGCATGCTGGACAGATAGAATGTCTCGATGTTTCCCTTCAATGCCATGCGGAATCGCCACCTATGCTTTCACAGTATTTTCCTGGAAGCCTGTCAAATCTGAGCTTAACATGCCAGTTTGTATAGATACTTAGGGGTTTTGTCAACTCTTTTGTCCCAGCGCAGAACGTTCCGCACAGGAAGCGCTGTGCACAAAAAACTGGGCACCAGTTATCTATTAGCAATTAGTATTCCGTTTTGTGATCAGTGGCAGATTTTGTTTGCTAATGGTTCAACTATCGTTACGATTAAGGCCGCCCAAAAAACGCCCAGCGAGCCTGACAATATCCTCCTTCTGTCGTGGGTGAAACCAGTTAATCTCCCGGTCGCGTCGAAACCAAGTCATCTGTCTTTTGGCATAGCGGCGAGTATCTCGCTTCATGGTCCTTACAGCCTCAGTGATATCCACACCATTGATCAGATGTTGCACCAGGTGCCGGTAACCCAAGGCCTGCATGCTCTTGAGGTTTGGTCCATAGCCACGGCTCAGAAGTCCTCTGACCTCCTCCAAAAGTCCCTGGGCCAGCATTTCTTCCACTCTCCTGTCGATACGTTCATACAGTTCGGAGCGAGGACGTCGCAACCCAATTTTCAGCGGCAGGAATGGTCGATCCTTGAAATCGTGATCACTTTGTAGGGCAGAGATCGGTTGCCCCATACATTCCCACACTTCCAGGGCCCGGATAATTCTGAAAAGGTCATGTGGATGGACTCGCTGGGCGGTGATTGGATCTATCCGTTGAAGCCTTTGGTAAAGCTCGACCCCACCCTTTTTCTCCGCTTCTCGACGCAAACGTTGCCTTACCAACGGATCTGAAGGGGCTCCCGGGAAAAGCCCGTGAAAAATCGCTTTAAGGTACAGGCCGGTTCCACCGACCACTATGGCGGGCTTGCCCTGTCGGGCCAGGCTTGAGATCACCTCTCTTGCCAGTTGGCTGTAGCGACTGGCATCGAAGTCCTGGTCAGGATCCACAATGTCCACAAGGTGATGGGCCACCTCCGCCCTATCAGCCATTGTGGGTTTGGCGGTGCCAATGTCCATGAAACGATAGATCTGCACCGAATCCGCGTTTACAATCTCACCGCCCAAATCCTTGGCCAGCTTTGACACCAGCCTGGTTTTTCCCACTGCAGTGGGACCCATAATTGCAATTACTCGTGGTCTTTCCCCACTCATCCTTCTTTTGCTAACCCTCTCCCTCTTTACTGTGCCGTCAATCATAGTCATATGGCCACTGAAAGTGGCCGTCATTTCTTCGCGCTCGCTTCGCTCCGCTCAGTCCCCACCCCTTTGGGGCGGGGCCCCAGTTTCGCTACGCTGTCAATATGCCCTCGGCCTCATTCATACTTAACTGTAATTGTGGCGTTGAAACAACTTAATGACGGCCGCAAGGCCTAATGACGGGCGCAGCCCAAATGACAACGAAGCGCACATGCGCGAAGTGTTATGACTTGTGAATGCTTAGTTCTTAGTCTTTCCTTCGCGCTGCGCAGGAAAGTGTCTGCTTGCCATC
>PPDG01000621.1 GCA_002899795.1 Desulfobacteraceae bacterium
CCGGATTGCCGAGGAGCACGCAACCGTTGTATTTCCTGCTCCCCCTGACGTTGATCCTGCCTACTGGATGCCGGATGCAAAAACGATTTCAGACTATCAGCAGGCTGATCTCATTCTTCTCAATGGGGCGAACTATGCCAAGTGGGTAAACAAGGTATCTTTGCCCCGGTTTCGGATGGTAAATACTTCGGCCGCATTCAAAGACCGGTACATAGAAGCCGCCGAAATTCTCACCCATTCCCATGGCGGCGAAGGCGAGCATGCCCACGAATCACTGGCATTTACCACCTGGGTCGACTTCAGCCTTGCGGCTGAACAGGCCAAGGCGATTGAGAAAGCACTCAGCCGCAAGAAGCCTGCTCTGAAGGATACCTTTCAGAGAAACTACGAGGAACTCGAGAGGCAACTACATAAACTTGACCGCGATATCAAAAAAGTCGTATCTAAAGATCGGTCAAGGCCTCTCGTTGTGTCTCATCCCGTCTACGACTACTTCGCTCGGCGCTATGAGCTTAATATCAAAAGTGTCCACTGGGAGCCTGACGAAATACCAACGACTGAACAGATGCTGAAACTCCATAGCATTCTAAAAGACCACCCGGCAAAATGGATGATCTGGGAAGGGGAATCGATAAAGGAATCGGTTGAAAGACTAAAAGCAATCGGCATGCAGAGTGTAGTGTTTGATCCCTGCGGTAATGAACCAGACCAGGGAGATTTCATGAGTGTGATGCTGCAAAATGTTGAGAATATCAAAGAAGCTTTTCGCTAGCTATCCTGATAGTGATTCACAGTTGGCCAAAAACCTAAGGAGGAATCAAATGGGCAAGATACTCTTTAAATGGTCGCTCACTGTTTTCTTTGGAACAATTTTATTCCTTTTCAGTCAAAACAGTTTTGCAGGAGGGTTTTACCTTCCCGAGATTGCTACCCCGGGCAGTGTGGGCACCGCCGGGGTGGCCAATGTTACCAACGTGGATGATGCCTCCTCGGCCTTCACCAACCCTGCCGGCATGACCGCTTTGGAAGCTGATGAAGTCGAGGCGGGGATGGAGGTCCTTATCCCCGTTAACAAATTCGACTCTGATATTGCCACAGCTGGTGGCGACGACGGTGGTAATGCCGGCAATCCTGCTGCCATCCCGGGTCTTTTTGTGGTGAAAGGGCTCAATGACAATCTCAAGCTGGGTTTCTCAATTGCTGCAGTTGCCGGAGGCGGGCTGGACTATGGTGAGAATTTTGTTGGCCGCTATCAGGCTTATAAGGCTGTACTTCAGACTGTGGGGTTCGGCCCTTCCCTGGGTTACAAAATAAACGACATGCTGTCCATCGGTGCTGGTGTCTACATGATACAAACAACTTTTAATGAGAAAATCGCTGTTAATCAGTCATTTTTCGGTGCCAATGACGGCACGGTACAATTTCAGGATATTAACGACATTGGCTATCAGTGGAATGCCGGTCTCATTTTCAAGCCCACTGATAGGCTTCTCTTTGGTTTTACCTACCTGAGTGAAGCCGATATCGACTTGTCTGGAGACCTCAAGACCAGTGGTCTTCAGGGTGCATTTCAAAACCTTCTCGGCGATACAGATTCTATTACAGTCAGTTTCGACCTTCCCGAGGCCTTCACATTCGGCCTGAGATACAGGGCTACGGAAAAACTGACCCTGTTGGCGGATTCTAACTACCAGAGGTGGTCGCAGTTTAGTAAGAACAATGTGAGCATAGATGTTGGCCCTACAGGTAATGCTGCGACAACTACCATTGACCGCGACTGGAAAGATACCTGGCATGTGGGAGGTGCTCTCAAATACGACTTCGGCGCAAACCACATTGTAGGTATGGGCATATCTTATGACAGTTCGCCGGTGACCAATCATGACCGTACGGCAGACTTGCCTCTGGATGAGCAGTTCAGGGTCGCAGCAGCATACGGCAAGGATAACCCCATCGGCCTCGCCTACAGCTTCAGTGCATCATATGTCTATTTTGGCGAAGGCAAAATGGATCAGACCGCCCAGGGAGAACGCTTCAAGGGCAAGTTCGATACCAACTACCTGGTTTTCGTGGCTGCGTCTGTCCATTACCGATTCTAGAATGTGCGAGAATGAAAGTGTGAATTACGGGATGTAATCCACACTTCGCTATCTCCCTTTCGAGCCACTCAATTCACAACTTAGTTTAGGTAGTTCTACTTGACCCACAAGCTTCTTCCATCCTATACTTTCTCCTATCGAAAGCGCGTTTTTATCAGTTATCTTATCTATGGAGTTCCTGCTAGACATTTCACAGTCCCGTCTTGGCAACGTCCAAGTGCGAAAGAATCATACAGAAATGCCAAGAGGAAAGATTTGACCCCCCATACTCTTAAGGAGGCTATTTTGTTACCTTTTCGAACCATTATCACATTTCTGGTCATTCTAGCCACTCTGTTGTATGCCATCCCCTCGAATAGTAAGGACGATATAGAAGATTTGGTCGATATTGAGCAAGCAGATAGGAAGATCATTGCTATTCGAGATGGGATTCAAATGACTCCGTTTGAATTGAGATCAAAAGAGGAGGTTTTGTGGCTTGATTCTGATGGTTACATTGGTGCCCTATTGACGAATGAACGTTTTATTGCGATTTCTCTATCCTCGAATGGTTGGCTAGAAAAGCCATTGAGGTCTAGGGAGGCCTATGATGGAAGTCCTATTTTATCTCCTACTCTTGCCCTGTTAGTGACTAAAGAACGTGTCATTGGCTTCGACGCTACATCAAACAGTTTTATCGAACAAAGTCTTAGATTGGATGAGGAGTTTGTCGCGGCCGAAGCGAATGATTATGTTGCTGCTGTCATCTCTTCCAGACGTGCTCTCGGTTTAACGTCAGGCGGCAGTGCTTTCAGCGAAATCCGTTTTCGGACCAGTGAAACTTTTCAGTCTATCAGAACAAAGTCGCAAGTCGTCACTGTAAGAACGTCTTGGCGAATTCTCACTTTTGGTGCTTCGAGTCCTTCTTGGTCTGAGGTCAGGTTGTGAAGCAGTAAGTGATTTCCCGGCATAGCCGGGGGCTTTGGTCCACGAGCTAACCCGAAAGGGTGGTGCCCTCACGGGGAGGCAATTCAGAAATCCACGGCTTGTGGTGAGACCAAAGCCGTGCC
>PPDG01000442.1 GCA_002899795.1 Desulfobacteraceae bacterium
ACTCACCCCAAAGCGGATTAAAGATGGTTGAGATACGACCCGTCGGAGCCAGGGAGAAAGTGAGGGGGGCAGCACCGACGGGTTTGAGTGGGTATAGGGTCCAGTAGTCTAAACTCACCTTGATCGCTGCGAAAGTGTAAATTACATCCCTTAATTCACACTTCTGGTCTTAATGAATCTAGCACAAAATATGGTATCAGGTTCTTCAGGGGGAAAGTGTGGAGTATGTAATATAAACTGTCTGGGGAGGGGTGGGAAAGTTTACATATAAGTATTTATCTCTAGTTCTTCCCATCCAATCTCGGGCTTTTTCTTAAGTTTCACATGTTGCCTAATTATTCCGTCCCTTTACTTTGGCACTATTCTTCTCCTTCCTAAGAAAACATCGGACCCAGTGTGTCTGATACTTACTTAGCCGTACTTGTGTGCCACAGATTCCGCATCGCAGTGTGCCTATGTCTTTAGATTCCTTTTTTTTCAAAGGCCACTCATCCATTTCCTCTCTGATTGAGGACATAATGGTCAAACCACCTAGACTTACCAGGGCGCTGAAGGTAAGCAGAAACATCGAGATTGCTATGGATTGTAAACTTCCACCGAACTATGTTTCTTCATTTTATGGCTCCTTTATGATTGTGTTCGATGCACTAAGATGAATGGGGTAGTTTCAACTTGTGGGAATAAAAGGAGAGAGAAGAAATCAGGTGTCCGAAATGCGCTTGGGCAAGAGACTTCAGATGTATTTTTTTATGTTATCAAGAGAGGGGTAAACCACCAAGAAAAATATGCCTGCAAGGCACTATTGGTGCGAAAGTTTATATTACATCCCTTAATTCACACTCGGCTGGAATCTACTCTGGTACAAGACTTTGGGGGTTGGCAAGATAGGCTGCTCCGTGACTCTGATGCGACCATGATTATGCAGCCTTGAGCCGAAGGAATATGCTTTCTATTCAATAAAAATAGTCTGTGGTGTGTCAGCAGATACACCACATGGGATTGTGCAAGGAAGGTGTGTACTAATCGAACAAATAACGCAAGGGGTGTCTTGGGTATCAGTTTCTCGTTCGTGGTTTTTGTGGAATAGCCAACATCTGCAGAGCGAAATCCAGAGGCGGATTATCTTTTGCGTTCATGATGTAGTTAAATGGATCCACAACTTTACCGTTGACCTCAATTTGATAGTGTAAGTGGGGACCGGTGGATCGACCTGTACTCCCCATGAAAGCGATCAACTCACCCCGCTCTACTTCTTGTTGCGAAGTCACAACAGTGCTGAGAAGGTGTGCAAATGTGCTTACGCATCCCCAACCATGGTCGATTCGTAGATAGTGTCCTTGGAGGGGGTCGTATCCCTTCTCAATTATCCTGCCCTTGGCAGGCGCAATGATGCGCGTACCCTTCCTACCACTTATATCCAGACCACCATGGAACTCCTTATTATCCGCGAATGGGCTGAGTCTCCACCCAAATCTCGATGAAAACCAATATTTTTCCGCATCCACTGGTAAAATGCTCGGAATTCCATCTATGAACTCCCGTTTTTCTCGGATGATTTCCACGAGTTCCGTCATCCTTCCTTGAAGTGCTTGGGCTTCGTCCAAGGTGGAACCAGAGTGTTGTTGGATGGAGGATGGAATCTCGTTGTTTGTAGGATCTGGGTAGGTTATAGGGATAGGGTGAGAGAAAGAGTTACCGCCTTTACCTAGGTTGCCTTCCACTAAGCTAGATCCTTCTAATCCAAGAAAATTCCGGATGGCATCTTCGTCCTTTCCGATGCTCCTAAGGGTCAGTTGCAGTTTGTCCAATTCCGTCTCTTTCTGGTGTAGATAAGCATTCTCAGCTTTCAACCACATATAGTCCCGGTAGTGCACGATTCCAAAACACACCGCAAATCCTACTACGGCCAACAACAAGAAAAGTGCGCTGGCCACAATATAGGTCAATATGGACTTGGACCATGAGGGTAAGAACCATGAGTAAGTCGATTGCTCCAAACGCGATCCCAGTCTCTTTAGCAGCATATCAGGTTCCTCAAGTAGAACTCTATTTTTCCCATTGTTAGAAAATCCTCTCAACTATTTCAGATAAAAGTTAGCAATCTAGAGGACATCCCAGCCTTCTGGCACGGCTAGGGCATAAATTACACTCAAAAGGACCCAAGGTCGGGAGAAACTACCTGATGACCTCATCCTCTGTCAAGCCTGATTATCTTCAGGATAGGAAAGATTTCTCCGCAATACTTTAGCCGATTGCAGACTCAAGGAATCGATTTCCGATTAAATCAAAATAGTCGGCATTACCATGGCTGGCATGATCCCTAAAAGGCGGGCAGTTCCCCATTCCTTGTTCAGTCCTAGATATGGTAGCTAGGCCTCAAGAGGAGAAGTGTGGATTAAAGTATGTAATCTACATTCCAGGGGGCCAGTAAAGTCTCGCATATTATCAATCTCAAGGATAGTTAACCACTGTAGATATGGGCAGTTCGGGAAAATTCGCAGGTCTGGGGGCAGGTAGATATAATCACGGATACCACATTCTCAATTACACTGCAAAATGATAGAATAAGATTTTAAGTGCGAGAAAAGAATAATACAAAGTCTGCCCAATTCTTTGCAATCTAAGGCCGCCTTGGCACCTCAACCTGAGCCTAAAGGTGGATCACCCCAAGCTTCCTCATCATCTCCTGGAGGCTTTATTGTTATTCTGATCATGCTTCTTGAAGGAGCGAAACCAACTCCATGTAGCCTTCACCGCGCGTATTGATAATATCAGACCAAGTAGTAGCCCTGTCGTGACCAGACGGATTACATACATCACCCCAATTTTGATTCCACGTGGTAGATGCCATGATGGTTTCTGGAACTTGAAGCCCAGCGGCAATAACCGCTTAAATGGCCTTTCTTGTCGATGCGAGTGAACTGCGGTGGGTTTTTCGTGATAAGCACGATCGCCCCATGTATCTCGATTTCGATTAGCAGCACGAGGCCACTTCCTCTGCAGTTGAGGTTGACAGGCCCGGAAAGCAAGACTGCGACACCAAATCTCAGTTCTGTCCCATTGCAGTAGGCCGCCTATTATCGTGAGGAATTCCTGCTTACTCTGCCCTCCTTTATCATATTCTTTGGGGCCGATGAAAAGCACACC
>PPDG01000118.1 GCA_002899795.1 Desulfobacteraceae bacterium
CCCGTAGTCCGCCTGAGGCGGACGGGGTTAGCGAGCGAACTACAATAAAATGGAATCTCTTCCTTACATTTCGAATCCCGCTTTAGCGGGACAGGCAGCTTCAATTTGCTAGCGTTTTGCATAAGGTCTTATTTTTTGCTATAAGTGCCCGTACGAATGGGGCCAAGCTTGTCTTTTGACAAAGTGTATTAGATTTTAAACCGTCTCAAACTCGCCCATAACGCCCTGAAACAGTGATGCCTTCGACATTTAGCCCGGATATTTCATGAATTGCTGTCGCGAGACCACGAAGATGGGCGTGCCACCGGGCAACCGTCCCGCGGTACCGCGGGATTGGTGCCGAGGCGTACCTGAACGGTACGTCGCAGGGTCCGACACCCGAGGACGCCAGGCTTCCGGCTCGTAGAGCCTACAGCTCGGAGAGAAGGACGGCCATATCCGTGGTCGCAGCAAGTAATTCATGAAATATCCGGGCTAAAATCTGGCGGTTTTCTCTATGGTCAAAGGTGGGCTATGAGAGGAAAAAACTCGCTGAATTGAAGCGCCCTGCAGTCCCGCCAAGGCGGGACAGGGAATCTTCGAAATGTAAGGAAGTGATTCCATTTTATTGTAGTTCGCTCGCTAACCCCGCAGCAAGCTGCGGGGAATGCGCTCGCTGTAGCATTTTCAGGTACATTCATACCGCAGTTTGTTCTTCCCCGGCTGATATTCTTTCACTATCTTTTCTGTCTAGTCGTCCTCCAAATCCAATTCCAGATCATCGACAGCCCCTTTTTTCTTGCCACCCTCCTCAGAATCAAGGTGACCTTCGAGTTCCTTGGCAAGTGCGGAGAGGTCATCTTCGTTGAGGTCCAGTCCAAGAGCATCTCCTTGATCAGCCGATGCAGGCTCCGAAGTCAAAACCTCTTCGAGATCGGCAAAATCGTCGGCTGAAGACTCATCCTCCTCAAATTCCAGCCCCAAAAATCCATCATCTTCTTCAGCCGGGCCCGCATCCTCACCGCTCAACTCCGCGAGATCACCCAGTTGCAACTCTTCGACTGCCGCATCTCCCAAGGCCGACGCCTCGATGGTCTCCAGGTCGTCCAAGGGAATCTCACTCAGACTTAGTTCATCAGAAGAGCCTGCGCCGGTTGCTCCCGCCTCCTCTAGCATATCGATAGATCCCTCTGGGGCAAGGGGCTCACCCATATCCAATCCCCCCAACTCTATCTCAGTCTCTTGAGTAAAGCTGAGATCTTGTTGGACACCACCGCCTTGCATCTCCCCTACCAAACTGCCGAGGAGAAAAGGCACTTCTGGCCTGAAATCCATTAAATTAAGTTCATTTCGATCCGCCGAAAGGTCTCTGCTGCATTTCATACAGTTATCCAGGTGATCAAAACTGACATTGCCGCACTTAGGGCATTTCATGGCACCCTCCTTATACATCCCCCCCCACCTGCCGGGGAACAACGGCTTGGTGGAGTGGGAGTATGTTTTTTCTCAGCCTTTGTGAGGCAGTATAGCCGAAGCGGACCACAGGTCAAGGTAAAAGACCCAAGTCACCCAGCTCGTATTGTAGCAGGCTAATTACTGTAATTGCAGCAGTTTCCGTCCTCAGTACACGCTGGCCTAAGGAAACACACTGGAAACCAGCAGCAGTAGCCCGCTCAACCTCATTTGCTGAAAATCCTCCTTCTGGACCTATAAGTACACAAGCCTGACGGCTTCCCGCTTGCTCTGTAAGGGCCGTCCTCAGGCTGCCACTCTCCTCCTCTTCCCAGCAAATTAGCTTCAGCCCTGTTTCTTTCTGGTTCGCAAGTAACCGGGGAAAATCCGCCGGTGGCGATATGTGGGGAACCAGGTTGCGGCCGCTTTGTCTCGCCGCTTCCTGAGCTATGCGTTCCCACCTTTTGAGCCGGGAAGCCCCTCTCTCACCAGCGGACCATCTCTGCGCTCTTTCGGTCTTTACCGGTATTATCGCCTTCACTCCGAGCTCAGTGACTTTCTGAATAATAAGGTCCATGATGCTTGGTCGGGACAGTCCCAGTGCCAGCACTAAGTCAAGGGACGACTCCCGGTCTATCCTTGTGCCAGCCGCCACTTTGAACCGAACGAGCTGTCGCCCCACCTCCAAGATCTCTGCTGGATATTCGGTGCCACTGCCGTCGAAAAGCACAACAGCTTCGCCGACTCCCAAGCGCAAAACCCGAGTTAGGTGACGAGCCCTTTTACCCGTGACTAGCCGTTCTCCCGGGCCAAGGGCCTCACCCTCAACGAAGAAACGGCGCGGTTTCATGGAAACACGTCCATTCAACTGAGAGCACCAATGGTTGTGGTAACCGCCATTCAGCAATCAGTTAGAGACACTAGCAAGCAAGATAAGTGCCTAAATTGAACGAAAGCGAGCTAAAATGGCCCACGTTATACGAGAGGCAAGCCCATAGCAATGGAGTTTCCCTCCAGAAGTTACCCCGTTTTTCAGCCAAAATCCACAAATACCCAAAGCCACGTGCGAGGCTGCTAAACAACGAGCACCTGAGCCACCTCTATTTCAGCTATCTCAGCCCAGGTTTTACCCCCTCAGGCTATAAAAATACCATTGAATAAGTGCCGGGCCCCAAAAAACGTAACTCATGGCACCCAGGGCCAAAAAAGGGCCAAAGGGAATCCTGGTGCCTCCCCCGCTCTTGTCTTTGAACATAAGCAGAAGCCCTACTAAAGAACCTGCCAAAGAACTAGCAAATAAGGTATAGAGTACGCCCGGCACCCCAAGGAAGGCACCGATCATGGCCAGCAGCTTGATATCTCCACCGCCCATGCCCTCACGCTTTCTAAAGATTCGATAGCCTACTGCCACCAAGAAAAGCACTCCGCCTCCCACCAGCAGTCCGAGCAGCGATTGCCACACATTAAAACGAGGCAGCAAGAAAGAGGCTGCCACGCCTGCAACAATTCCGGGCAGGCTAATTACATCGGGTATCGTAAAAGTATCCAGATCTATGAAAATCACGGCTAGCAGTGCTGAGAAGAAAATGAAGTAAACCCCCAGTTCCGGACTCAGTCCAAAAGTCCGAAAAAGGGCAAGGCCCATAAGGCCACTCAGTCCTTCCACCAGAAAGTATCGCGGTGAAATGCGCGTCTTGCAGCGGCGACACTTGCCTCGCAGAATCAAGTAGCTGAGCAGGGGTATATTGTCATAGAACCGAATAGCGCTTTGGCATTGAGGACAGTGAGAACCGGGCTTGATGAGCGAGGCTCCTTTGGGCAGTCTCACGATGCACACATTGAGGAAACTACCCACCGCCGCACCCACAGCAAAGACCCAAAATCCGAGAATCGTACTCGCCACATTCATACCTTCAGCTACTCCATCCAGTGGACTCCAGCAATATTGTCTGGATCACTCTAAAGCATGAATCGTACCAAGGTTACGATTACGTCAGTGGTCAGTTGTGGTGGTTAATCATTTGTAGAGGGGTTTTCTTTATATCCACACGTTTTCTCCGGACAAGCCAGGTATTCTTCCCCCTTGCTGCTCCGGACCACCAGGTAAGCATTGCCGCAGGTGGGACAACCTTTGTCAACCGGTCGTGACCAGGAGATAAATCGGCACTTGGGATAACGAGTGCAGCCGTAAAATCTTTTCCCACGTTTGGACGCTCGTTCCACCAATTCCCCGTCGCACTCCGTTTGCGGACAGGCAACCCCAGTACCGATGGGTCGAGTGTTGCGGCAACGCGGATAGTTTTCGCAGGCCAGGAAAGAGATACCCTGGCGACTTTTACGGATTACGAACCGCCCGTCGCACTTATCGCAAACTTCGTCCGTGTATTGGACAGTTTTTTCTTTCTCCTCTCCCTTTTCGTTTTGCAGCGAGCGTGTATTCTTGCACTCGGGGTACCCGGTGCAGGCCAAGAAAGGCCCAAACCGTCCATTTTTAGCTACCATGTCCCGACTGCACAATTCACATGTGCCCCGAACATCTCCTTCCGCCGCCGCCTGAATCTTGCCCTTGCTGTCTCGGGCGAAGTTCTTGCTGTTCTTGCACGTTGGATATCCGGAGCAGGAAAGAAACAATCCGTTTTTGCCCCAACGAATATGCATCTTTTTGCCGCACTTTTCACAGTCGAGCTCTGTTGGTAGCCCCTCCCTCTTCACATCAATCATTTCTGTTTGGGCCCGTTCCACCGCCTGGTGAAACTGCTGGTAGAAGTCTTCAATCACCTGGAGCCAGCCCTGATTGCCGGTCTCCACCTGATCCAGCTTTGCCTCCATCTGGGCTGTAAAAGCCACATTCAGAACCTCTGGAAAGTTGGCAACCAGCAGGTCATTCACCAGCATCCCCAGCTCTGTTGGCTTGAATCGTCTCTTTTCCTTGATGGTATATTCCTTTTTCTGAATAACCTGCATAATACTGGCATAGGTGCTTGGCCGGCCAATACCTTTCTCTTCCAGTTCTCTTATCAGCGAGGCTTCCGTGAAGCGCGGTGGCGGCTGGGTGAAGTGTTGTTTGGGTTCCACCTTCACCAATTTCAAAGACTTTCCCTCCTCCAGGTCTGGGAGTTTCGACTCTTCTTCCAACCCACCCTCACCGTTGTCCGAACCTTCAATGTAGATCTGCATGAATCCGGGAAAGCGGAGCACAGTCCCGCTGGCTCGCAGCATTAGCTCACCTGCAGCAATGTGCATGATCGTCTGATCCAACTGCGCCGGGCTCATTTGACTGGCCACGAACCGTTTCCATATCAGTTCATAAAGTGCCAGTTCATCTTTCTTGAGAGAAGCCGCCATCTGTTCGGGGGTCCGAGTCACCGAGGTTGGCCGAATGGCCTCATGGGCATCCTGGGTCCCTTTGCGGCTCCGGTACACTGGGGCCTTTTTGGGAACATACTCTGTCCCCAGATTGTCCCGTATCCAGGTCCGAGCCGCCGTCACCGCCTCCTTGGCAAGCCTGGTGGAGTCTGTCCGCATATAAGTTATGAGACCCACAGCACCCTCTTTGCCCAGCTCAACTCCTTCATATAAACGCTGGGCGATGGCCATGGTCCGCTGCGCGGTGTACCTCAGCTTGCGTGCTGCCTCTTGTTGCAGGGTACTGGTAATAAACGGCGGTGCAGGGCTGCGGGTCCGTTTCTTTTTCTCAACTTTTTCTATCTGGTAGCTGGCTTGCTCGAGGACCGTCACCAACGCCGACGCCTGTTCTTGGTTGACTATTTTTACTTTCTTGCCAGCTTTTCCCCACAACCGCGCCTCAAATTGCGGCTTTACCTCCCCTTCCAACAGGGCGGTGATTGTCCAGTACTCCTCACTATCGAAAGCCAGGATTTCATGTTCCCGTTCGCATATGAGCCTGAGGGTCACTGATTGAACGCGACCGGCGCTTAGACCACGACTGATCTTGTCCCAGAGAATGGGGGAAATCTGATAGCCCACCAGCCGATCCAACAGCCTCCTGGCCAGTTGGGCCTCGAATTTCTGCTGGTGAAGTTCTCCAGGTTGCTTCAAGGCGTTCTCAATGGCATTGCGGGTCAGTTCGTTGAAAAGAACTCGGTAAATCTCCTTTTGAGAAGAACGCAGTTCCTCGGCAATGTGCCAGGCGATGGCCTCACCCTCCCGATCAGGATCCGGGGCCAGGTAAATGCTGTCAGCTTGCGCAGCCGCTTTTCTCAGTTCGCGAATGACTTTTTCCTTGCCTTTGATTACTTGATAGTGCGGCTCGAATTTGTTCTCGATATTGATTCCCAACTCATTCGCGGGAAGATCTTTAACGTGTCCCACGGAAGCTCTAATATCGAAACGATCGCCAAGATAGCGACTGAGAGTCCGCGCTTTGGTGGGAGATTCAACGATCAGTAGTGACTTGCCCATTCATTATCCTCGATACTTTCTCTTGTTATGAGTCCGCTGGAGTAATGGAGTGTTGGAGTACTGGAGTAGTGCAATAAATGCTACCTCTATATGTCCCAATACTCAATTACTCCAACACACCACTACTCCATTTCCACTGTGACCCTAAATATAACAACTAAAATGAAACTGACCAGCTAACTGTGAAAATCTCGGGTAAAAAAAGTACCCGGGAGCTGTTTGACGAGCCCTCTGATCTCCAAACGCAACAGCAGTTCAGCTGTTTGGGAGACGCTAAATTCTAATTGACGAGCAATGGCATCGATGTGCACAGGATCCATGCCCAGTAACTCCCAGAGCTGCTTCTCTCTTTCACTCAGCTCGGGATGTAAACTCGTCGGGGAACCTTTTCTCACCACCGCCTCAACCGGAGACCTGGCAGCGACCATGGGCAGGAGCTCTTCAATAACATCCTCTGCTCTCTCCACCAACTTGGCCCCCTCTTTTATCAAACGGTGAGTCCCCTCAACTCCTGGCCGGTCAATGGGACCAGGTACTGCGAAAACTTGACGGCCCTGTTCCAATGCCATTCTGGCAGTAATGAGTGATCCGCTTTTTGCTGCGGCTTCCACTACCACCACACCCAAAGAGAGGCCGCTGATGATCCGGTTTCGTACTGGAAAATTCCCTGGTTCTGGTGGGGTACCCAGCGGGAATTCACTGATAATTGCTCCTGAGGCAGCAATTTGCTGCGACAACTTTAGATTTTCCGCCGGATAAACCACGTCCAGTACGGTCCCCAATACGGCTAGGGTTCTGCCTCCCCCTTTTAAGGCTCCCAGGTGGGCAGCGCTATCTATACCACGTGCCATTCCGCTCACCACGGTCCACCCCTGCCATGCCAACTCACGACAGAGCTTTTTGCAAACGTTCAGACCGTAAGCTGAGGCTTGCCGCGACCCTACCACAGCCACTGACCGCTCATCTTCCTGTAACAGCGTGCCTTTCACATAAAAAAGAGGTGGCGGGTCCGCAATGTTCGACAAAAAGGGAGGATATTCCTCTGTGCCCCATTGAATCATGCGAATGCCTAGGGAACGCAGACGAAGCATTTCCTTTTCGGCAGTCTCTATGAGCGCTCGGGACCCAATGGCATCAATGGACCCCTTCTTCAATCCCGGAACCTGCTCCAGATGGCTCCGGCGAGCGGTGAATACTCGATCAGGGCTACCAAAACGCTGAATCAACCGGTGAAATGTCCTGGCACCAATACCCGGCACGAGAGTTAACGCCAGCCAGCCCAGATCCGCATCCATACCAAATTACCTGCAAGCTCCAGAGCTTCCCTTTTGGATTAGGGATAATGAACCTGCATTATTCATTGAGGTTCCAATTAAAAAAGGGGCCATGCAAGCTGGATTCCCAGCTCCATGGCCCGCAGGAAATGCTTATGGCGATGGGCCGACTACTCTCCGGTTATGAGCCTTACGCGCTCTCCTGGGGTAAACTCGGTCAAGGCTTTGATAACTATAGTCGCGGCTGTCTCCTGCTCCACTGCCAACACTAGCAACTCACCGATGGGTTGAATGCTGAGGACGATTTCTTCGTCCTTAGAAGTCAGTGCCTTTGGTTCTTGAAAAACTTCAAAGCGGTGTCCTGCTTTAATCTCGTCATTTGCTCCGAGATCAATGAAGACGATCTGTCGATGAGCTATGAGGAACGTCCCCCATTCTGCCAGAATGATGTTGCCCTCTATGGGTTCAGCACCTGGTTTTAGGGCGATCTCTTCAGACCTTTTCTTATAGGGCATCAACTTATCATTGGCGCTCATTTCTTGAAAAGAACTGATAACCTCAGCTTTTGCATGGTCCGGCGCCACCAGGACAACCTCTAGAACACCCAGCATTGTGTTCAGGTATCCCACGTCTTTTTTGGTGATGGGGTGTTTGAATAATAAAGAGGTTCTAAAAACGAAGAACCGCTCACCCACTTCGGGTTGGGCTCCCTCGCGGAACTGTACGTAAATCTTGTCGGCCGCACCGATCAGTGTCCTCTGACGCTTTCCACCCAGAATGAAACCCTTTCCTTCAGGCACGAAGGGGGTGATGAACCCCACCTGATCGATCTCCGAGAAGCTTATAGTGGGAACTTTGGGCGGTGGAGGTGGAGGCGGTGGCGGTGGCGTAACCTCTTCAACCACGGGTGCTTTTTCAACCACGGCTGTTTCTGCAACGGCAGTGCCTTCTTCATAGTATCTTGCCACCTCATAATAGACTCGCAGCTCAGTGCCAGGGTAGATCCAATGAGGATTGGTGATGTGGGGGTTCATCTGCCAGACTTTGGGCCAGACCCAGGGATTGGCATAAAGGTCTTGGCAAATATCCCAAAGCGTGTCACCCTTCACAACCACATGAATATAGGTTTCTTGATCAGCCTGGCCGTAAGGAGTTGCCTCTTGAGCCCTCACGTGGGAAGTTTGCGTGAAAGCCAAGAGCAACGTGCCCACCATCAAGCAGATAAGGATTGTTCGTTTCACGGTTGACCTCTCCTCTGTTTAGGGGGCGTCGGTTTTTTTGACAGCTACCTTTTTTATGTCCGGTCTTCTAACCTGTGACCAATACACATATTTTTTCTATGTGTCAACCATGATGACCTAGCAAAAAACATACCTGCTTAGGACCGGAGCAAGCGCATCTATTGTATTATCTTGATATGATTAGTCTTTAGTTATCTTACCGAACGAGGGTCACACGTGGGTTACGTTTCATCTTGTCTTTGTTCATGAATGATTCTGCGGCTTTTGACGATACTCATCTTACTCACATTTATGGGCTAACTCTTCGCCGTGGCTCGCACTCGAGTGTTGGCAAACTTGGCTTCCCAGGCGATCAGTATTGGACTGGCAACAAAGATGGATGAGTAGGTACCCACCACCACTCCCACAAGAAGGGCAAAGGCAAAATCATGAATCACCCCGCCACCCAGGATGAAAAGGGCGGTTACCACAGCTAGAGTTGTTCCTGAGGTAAGAATGGTACGACTGAGAGTCTGATTTATGCTGTCGTTGACTACTTCCGCAAATTCACGCCGTTTGCCCTTACGCAGATTCTCCCTGATCCGATCGAAAACTATAATGGTATCGTTGAGAGAGTAGCCGATAATGGTAAGCAGGGCAGCTACTACGGTAAGATCAAATTCCTTGTTGGTAATGGCAAAGGCGCCCACGGTAATCATCACATCGTGGATGAGGGCGCTCACCGCCCCGAGGGCGTATTTGAGCTTCAGAAACCAACAACAGACCAGGGTGATCACGAGGGCCGCCACGATGAGCATGGGGATGGGCGTGCCTACCTCGCGCAGGCCCAATACTCCCAGAAATAACGCCCCGGCCATAATGCCCGCCGGCATCAACTTTTGCTCAAATCTCCACGAGATGTAGATGGCGATCAGAAGCAGGGCATAGTAGATGGCCAGAAGCGCCTTCTGGCGCAAGTCCTTGCCCACCTTTGGTCCCACCATCTCTACCCTTTCAACTGTCACGGTATTTTCACCATAGATTCGCTCCAGATTGTCCTTCACCTCCTTGCTGACGTTGGCCAGCTCTGATCTGGATACATCGGTGCGAATGAGAAATACATTTTCTCCCTCACCGCCAAAGTGCTGGATGGCGCTACGGTCCAACCCTATGGGCTTCAATCCCTCCCTAATCTTGTCGGCATTGGTGGCGCTGCTGAACCTCAATTGAACAACGGTGCCGCCGGCAAAATCAATACCGAAAAGACTTGTGCCGCGCCAGATAAGGGCAGCAAGCCCGATGAGAATCACTATCAGTGACAAAGTGAAAGCAAACTTACGCCGACCAACAAAATCAATGTTGATGCCCGGTTTGATAAACTCCATAATTTCCCTCTGTTAGTACCGTCTATGCAACAGGATAAATGCCTAAAGTGAGCTAAAGTGCCTAAAATGTCTAAAATCTAAAGACAAGACAGCCAACGGGTGCTCAGATGCTTAACTTCTTCATTCGCCTTTTTTGCAGCAAGTAATCAAACAACAGCCTGGTTCCAAAAATGGCGGTGAACATGCTGGCGGCAATGCCCAGGCTCAGCGTAACGGCAAAGCCTTTCACGGGACCGGTGCCGAATTGTAATAATACCAAAGCGGCAATCAGGGTGGTGACGTTGGCGTCCACAATTGTCCAAGTGGCTCTGCTGTAGCCGGTGTCCAGGGCTGCTCTCGGCGTCTTACCCAGCCGCAATTCTTCCCGCACCCTCTCAAAAATCAAAACATTGGCGTCAACCGCCATACCGATAGTGAGAATTATACCGGCGATGCCCGGTAAGGTGAGGGTGGCACCAAAACCAGCTAACGCCGCCATAATCAAGATAATATTGAGGATCAGGGCCAGATCGGCGATGATTCCGGAGCCGCCGTAGTAAATAACCATGAATACCACCACCAGCACACCACCCACTGCCATGGAGATAAGCCCTTTACGTATGGAGTCTCTTCCTAGAGATGGCCCCACGGTACGCTCTTCGAGTATTTGCACTGGAGCGGGCAATGAACCAGCACGGAGCACCACGGCCAGGTCTTTGGCCTCATCCATGGTGAACTGGCCCTCGATTACGGCGTTGCCCCCGCTGATGCGATCCTGGATAACAGGGGCAGAATAGACATTGCCGTCGAGCACAATGGCCAGCCGCTTCTTGACGTTCTCCCCAGTGATTTTCTCAAAGAGTTTGCCGCCTCGATCGTCGAAGCTCAAGGAAACGTAGGGACGATTGTATTGGGTATCAATGCGTACCTCGGCATTGGTTAGATATTCGCCGGTGAGTAAAGTGCGGTCCTTGAGCAGGTAGGCATTGCGCCTCACTTGACCGGTGACCGGGTCGACTTTACGGCTGTAGTAGATTTTGTCACCGGCGGGTACTCTACCCTTCAGAGCCTCTTCAACACTCCGTTGCTCATCCACCAGCTTGAATTCCAGCAGGGCCGTCTTGCCGATAAGGTCAATTGCCCGCTGTGGATCTTTGATGCCGGGCAACTGGATCAAGATACGGTTTTCCCCCTGGGTTCGGATGTCCGGCTCACTAACTCCAAATTGGTCAATACGGTTGCGGATGGTCTCCAAGCCCTGGTCTACTGCCAGCTTTTTTATATGGCGCACCTGGCTTTCCTCAATCCTGAAGAGAACCTGGAGTTGGTCTTGGGCCAATGTACGGTCTGTCACCTCTAAAAGAGGAAACTTATCCTTCATGAGGTCAGCTACCTGCTGCCAGTCTTGTTCCTTCGGCAGGAGCAACCTTACCCCATCCCCACCTTGTCGCTCAACCAGGCGGAACCGGATGTGTGCGGTGCCCAGTTCACCTTTAATCTCCTGAGCCAGACGCTCCACCGTATTTTCCACCGCCTTATCATTTTCCACCTCCAGAACCAGATGCATTCCACCCTGGAGGTCCAAACCGAGGTTAATCTTCTTATCGGGAAAGAATTTAACCCACCATTCAGGCAGCTCTTTGCCCAGGCTAGGTAGCAGATAGACTAACGCTACCACAAGAACCGCCAGCACGAGAGCAGCACGCCATCTCATATCCTTCACGCTAACCTTCTCCTCTCACAGTAAGTTTTTAGTCCGGGTAAAATAGTCGAATATCAGCAAAGCCCAACGTGCCTAGTTTATTTCTGCTTGCGGCCTGCTGCGCCAAGCGCTATGCGTTTGGCGGCAAACCTCCTGAGCTCTCCTACTTTTTGTTTGGCTCCGGCTCTTGGGCCGCCGTACCGGCAATGTAGCCTCGCCCCACTTTCACCCGTATCTTTTCGGCGATTTCCAAAGTTACCACCTTTTCGGTGAGACCGGTGACTTTGCCATGCAGTCCGCCAACAGTTACCACCATGTCACCCCTCTTGAGGGCGGCTAGTACTTCTCGGTGCTTCTTCTGCTTTTTCTGTTGAGGTCGAATCAACAAAAAATAAAAAATGGCAAACATTAGCAGCAGAGGCACCAAAGCGGCGAAGCCGCCCCCCTGGGCACCACCGCCCCCGGTCCCTCCGACACCCATGGCATATGCCAGGCCTGTCCAATTCATAAATATCCTCCTCGTGTTTAAACCCTAACGTTGCAAACCAACACCGGCTAAAATCGCTAAGCTCGCACCAGAGTGGGCCAACTGATCATACCCATTTCTCATTGCAGCTTTAGCCACCGGTTTAAACCTGGCGCAGTTGATAAAAGTGCGCCCTGAACTCCTTGAAAGTACCAGCCGCAAGCGCTCGTCGCATCTGCCGCATCAGCTCCAAGAAATACCACAAATTGTGAATGGTGTTGAGTCGATAGGCCAGAATTTCCTTGGCCATAAACAAATGACGTAGATACGCCCGACTGTAATGCCTGCACGTATAACAGGTGCACAGTTCATCAATGGGCATGTCCTCGTCTCGGTGCTGGTTGTTCTTGATGATTATCCGCCCGCGGCTGGTGAAGAGCATACCGTTGCGCGCGTTGCGGGTGGGCAGCACGCAATCAAACATGTCCGCCCCCAGCCCCACTAGTTCCACAAGGTCCTCCGGCATGCCAACACCCATAACATAGCGCGGCTTGTCCACTGGCAACTGCGGTAGACACGCCGCCGCCACCTCCAGCATTGCCTCTCTGGGTTCTCCGACACTCAAGCCGCCAAGAGCGTAGCCAGGAAAATCCATTTCCGTGAGTCTTTCAAGACAAGCGTGCCTGAGTTCTGTTGACATGCCTCCTTGAACAATGGCAAACAGAGCCTGATCTTTCCTGGTTTTCGCCTCCCGACAGCGATGGGCCCACCGCACGGTGCGCTCCATGGAGGCCTGAACGTATTCGCGGGTAGCCGGATAGGGGGTGCACTCGTCCAGACACATAATGATGTCAGCTCCGAGAGCCTCCTGGATCTGTATCGCCCGTTCCGGAGTAAGAAAATAACGTGAGCCGTCCAAATGGGATTGGAAGGCCACGCCTTCCTCACTAATCTCACGAGTTGGCGCCAGGCTGAAAACCTGATAGCCGCCGCTGTCGGTAAGCAGAGGCCCGTCCCAGTGCATGAACCTGTGCAGCCCGCCAACCGTTTGTATGAGATCAGCCCCCGGCCGTAACCAGAGATGGTAAGTGTTGGCAAGTACTATCCTGGCGCCAAGGGAGTGCAAATCCTCAGGAGTTAGCCCCTTTACCGTACCTCTTGTCCCCACCGGCATGAACACTGGTGTGCTCACCACACCGTGAGGTGACCGGATCTCCCCCAAGCGGGCTCCGGTACTATTTTGCTTCCAGAGATGAAACTCCACAGCTGAGATTACTCGATAAACATGGCATCGCCATAGCTGTAAAACCGATATCGCATCCGGATAGCTTCAGCATATGCTTTTAGCAGAAGGTCGCGTCCAGCCCAAGCCGAAACGAGCATGACCAAGCTCGAACCCGGTAAATGAAAATTGGTAAGCAGCCTATCGATGACCTGAAAACGATACCCGGGGTAAATCAAGAGGTCGCACCAACCACTTCCTGGTCTCACCTGCCCATTGCTCGCTGCAAACTCCAGGGCTCGTACCGTAGTGGTACCTACTGCCACCACCCGGTTGCCGTTCTCCTTGGCGCCATTAACGGCCTGCGCTGTTTCTTGGGGAATCTCAAAGAATTCCTCCTGCAACCGGTGCTGGCGAATATCCGATACCCGAACCGGCTGAAAGGTGCCAAAACCCACATGCAACGTCAAAGTAGCAAGGATTACACCTTTCTTTTTCAGACGGTTGAGAAGTTCTTCCGTGAAATGTAGTCCGGCCGTCGGCGCAGCTACCGCTCCAGGCTTTGTGGCGTAAATGGTCTGGTAGGCCCGGCCATCGTCAACCTTGACTGCCCCACCGTTGCGACGAATATAAGGTGGCAAAGGAACGCACCCTGTGCTTTCCAGAATCTCCAGCAAAGGTCGGTCATCAACAAATTCTACCCGCGTCTGACCCTCAACCGCTTGCTCGTAGACCCTGGCCCGCAACCCATTTTCAAACAATAGGATTGCGCCCTCCTGTACCCCTTTGCTGGATTTGACCAAGCAGCGGTAAAACTTCTGATCAGTGGCCGGATGCAGTACCAGAAGCTCAACCTTACCACCCGACTCTTTCTTCCCCAGCAGTCTGGCAGGCACCACTCGGGTGTCGTTCACCACGAGCACATCGCCTGCTGCCAAGTAATGCTCTAAACCGGCCATGTTTCTGTGTCCCATGCTCCCAGTTGTACGATTGAGAACCAACAGCCGCGAATCATCCCGCCTTTGGGCCGGCACTTGCGCGATGAGTTCTTCGGGCAGCTGATATTGATATTCATCCAGGCAGTACATGGGCTCATTACCGCTAACATCTGACGATGGGCGAAGCAAGCTAAGCATAGTTGCGGTTTGAAGTCAACTCATTAGGCGAAACCGAGCTTGTTGTCGAATAAACAATCTTATTCGTCCTGTGGGGCAATTTCTCGATTATCACATCTATGGTCACGGCTGCGGTCCCAATATTATCGCTATCAACAGGTTGTTCCTACATGAATGTTCGATTCTAAAAAGTATATCAAAAAAGGTTGCTTCTCTGGCCCAGATAGAGGAGAACCATACCGGCGCACATGGCTATTAAACCAAAGGTCCGCAAGTGGGCCGCCTCCATCTCGCTCACTTTGACTAACCACCTTTTGATTCCTTCAGGAAAGGCAAAGTAGGGCAACCCTTCTAGAATCATAACCATGCCCAGAACGCTGAGGAAAAACTTCATAACATGTCCCACCGAGTTTTCATCTCAGATTGCAGATTGCAGAAGCTCATAGCCTACATTTGTGTCAATCTGAAACATAAAATCTGAAATCTAAAATTTCCACCATATGAGTCTCGACGCCGACCACTACTACCAACCTCAAAAGATTGAATTGTAAGTCGCCCCTTCACTCCATGTCAAGGAAGACAGCTACAGGAGTTTCCCCAAGAATGTTATGAGCGACACAGGCCAAAGGGAGAGGCTCCTCCACAACGAGCAATTCGCGCTATTTTATGGCAGTGTCACCTTTGAAAATGCACCAAATCTTCATGCTGGCTCTTGCCAAGTTGAGATGCGTAAAAACAGGAGGCTCAGGTGCTCGTTGTTTCGCAGCCTCCCCCTTTGGCCTTCCTGGTTTTTCTTCTGTCGTTCCAAGGCTCCATGCCCTATGCTCCATGCCCTATGCTACTTTCCTCCCTTTGCACTTGAATATAGCAAAGAAATGGGCTAGCTTTGGGCGCACGAAGAACTGATTAGTGCTCATCCGGAAATTCGCCATTGTCATTCTGAGCCCTTCGGCAAGCTCAGGACAGGCTCCGCGAAGAATCTCTGATAAAGCCGAGAACCAAGAGATTCTTCGTCGCTTTGCTCCTCAGAATGACAACCCAGAAGGGGAGTTTCTGGATCGACACTCATTAAGCAATGAGGGTGAAACATGGTTGGTAGCACTATCGAAATAGATCTGGCGGCCCTGCGCCACAACTTTTCCCAGGTGAGGAAGCTGGTGGGGCAAACCACGGCTATTCTCGGGGTGGTAAAATCCGATGCCTACGGCCACGGCATGGTTGCTGTGGCCCGGGAACTGGAAACCCAAGGAGTGGAGTACCTTGGGGTCAGCAACTGTCGAGAGGGTGTGCCCCTCCGCCAAGCAGGCTTAACAACCCCAATACTTCTCCTTCTCGGTATAGACGAAGACGAAATCATCGATGTTATCAAACATGATCTTACTCCGGTACTCTTCCGTGGCGATATTGCCGAGGCAATCTCCTCCACAGCACTGGCAGCAAGTACTCAAATCCCTGTTCACGTGAAAATAGACACGGGTATGGGTCGTCTAGGAGTTCCTCATGTCGAGGCTGAGAAATTCTTTGAGTTAATCAAATCACTCAAGGGTATTCGGGTGGAGGGCTTGCTTTCCCATTTTGCCTCAGCCGATGAACATGACAAGTCCTTCAGTACTCAGCAACTTGAACGTTTTCAGCGCGTCCTGAACCAGGCGAAAAGCGCTGACTTGAATTTTCGCTACGCTCACATTGCCAACTCGGCTGGAATAATTGACCTCC
Source organism: Desulfobacteraceae bacterium (assembly GCA_002899795.1). Taxonomy (GTDB): domain Bacteria; phylum Desulfobacterota; class Syntrophobacteria; order BM002; family BM002; genus BM002. The sequence continues at coordinate 15,933 of PPDG01000118.1, forward strand.
CTGATTCCTACCACCAGCTGGTCCGGCCGGGGATAATGCTCTATGGCGGCCCCCCCTCTCAGGAACTCCTTCACCCCGTTCCCTTAAAACCAGTGATGACCCTGAAAACACGGGTGCTTCAACTCAAAGAGGTGGCCGCCGCTTCTCCCCTTGGTTACGGCTGCACTTACCTTACTTCACGACCCAGCCGGATCGCCACCTTGCCCGTAGGGTATGATGATGGTTACGACCGCCTTCTGTCCAACAAAGGTGAGGTGTTAGTACGTAATCGTCGAGCGCCTGTGGTCGGCCGTGTCTCAATGTGTCTCATCACGGTGGACGTCACCGAAATTCCGGAAGTTCGGCCAGAAGACGAGGTCGTCCTTCTCGGCAGACAGGGAGATGAGGAAATCACCGCCGACGACATAGCCGCCAAAACCGACACCATCAACTACGAGATTTTCTGCAATTTCGGCGGCAACCGTAGGAAACAATTTCTCAACAGTTCCGTTAGTTGAGCGAACTTGTCCGTAGTCCGTCGTCAATGGTCCGTTGCAAGAAAACGCAGGTTCACCGATGATCAAGACCAAAACCCTGGAAATACTGAACAGCACCTTGAAACGCTGTGGTGAGCGTGGCCTTTTTGAAATTCCTTCCGGATTTGAAATTCAGCTGGAAGTACCCAGAGTAGAGGCTCATGGCGATTTTGCCACCAATATCGCCTTAACTCTCGCCAAACCGAATAAGTGCTCGCCGAGAGATATCGCTGCTTCTTTCGTTGAACAATTGGCGGACGGAGATGGTTATTTTGCCAGGGTGGAAATTGCCGGTCCTGGGTTCATAAACCTGGTGATTAGTTTTTCCGCATGGTTCCAAATCCTGGACGAAATACACCGCCTGGGCCATGATTATGGTCGGTCTCATCTCGGGCACGGCCGCTCTGTACAGGTGGAGTTCGTCAGTGCCAACCCCACCGGCCCCCTGCATGTGGGGCATGGGCGAGGAGCTGCAGTGGGTGACGCTCTTGCCAGCATATTGGAAGCCACTGGCCATCGGGTGGAGCGCGAGTACTACATAAATGACGCCGGGACTCAGATCGAGACTCTCGGGCGCTCGGTCTTTTTGCGATACCAGCAACTCCTCGGCCGCCAGGTGGACTTTCCAGAAACCTGCTACCAAGGTGACTACATTCAAGCCCGGGCCCGCGAGATGCAGGAAATCCATGGCGACTCCTACCTGAATGTTGCCGAGGAGGAGGCGTTGCCCCATTTCAGTGATTACGCAGGCAAACGCATTCTTGACGGTATCCGAAATGATCTCCAGGAGTTTGGTGTCAATTACGATAGATGGTTCAGCGAGAAAAGCCTCTATGAGAACGGCGCGGTGGATCGGGTGATCGAAACCTTGAAAGCGGCCGGCCATATCTATGAAAAAGATGGCGCCCTCTGGTTTCGCTCCACCGCTCTGGGGGATGAAAAAGATCGAGTGGTGGTTCGAGCCAATGGCATGAGCACGTATTTCGCTTCAGACTTGGCTTACCATCAGGATAAATATCTGCGCGGGCTCGACCTGGTCATTGACCTTTGGGGTGCTGACCACCATGGGTATATGGACCGGATGTATGCTGGGGTCATGGCACTGGGGCAAGAACGCGAAGCTCTCAGATTACTCTTGGTACAACTGGTAAACCTGCTGCGCAAAGGGCAACAAGTGGCCATGTCCACTCGAGCTGGTGAATTCGTGACCCTTCGGGACGTGATCGCTGAAGTGGGGCGTGACGCGGCGCGCTTCATTTTTCTGACCCGGCGCTCGGACAGCCCCTTGGATTTCGACCTCGAGCTCGCCAAAGAAAAAAGTGCTGACAATCCTGTTTACTATGTCCAGTACGCCCACGCGAGGATTAGCAGTATCATCAGGATGGCGGAGGAACAGAAGCTAGCTTTGGATGAAAAGGAGAAGCTCGATTTCAACCGGCTAAACTTGCCTGAAGAAATAGCTCTCATCAAACAGCTCAGTTCGTATCCGGAAGTGGTGGAGTACAGTGCCCGGTTTCTGGAGCCACATCGGATTCCTTACTACTTGACCCAATTGGCTTCGGCCTTCCATAGCTACTACAAGCATCATCGAATCATCCAGGATGATCTGGCTTTGGCGCAAGCACGGTTTAACCTGGTCCAGGCAATTCGCGTAGTGATACGCAACGGCTTGGGACTGCTGGGAGTCTCAGCCCCTGAGAAGATGTAGAGATACTGGAGACTGATACGGTTTATTTGAGTTGCATAATATTAGGTTTTCTTTATACTTTAGGCACTTTAGTACACTTTAGCTCACTTTAGGCATTTCGTTTCACTTTAGTTCATTTTAGGCATTTCTTGTTATGAGCGCAGCTAGAAAACGTAAGAAAACGAAGAAACCGGTTCGCTTTGAGGTGAGCAGACTGGCGCTGACAGGCTGGTGTTTTGGCCTGTTTTTGGCTCTGTTCTGGATGTTTTTGCTCGGCCTTTTTGTGGGGAAAGGTATAACCCCGGCCAATATCAATTTTACCGAGATTAAAAAAAGGATGATGGCCGAAGGCATCTGGCCCGGCTCCAGCGAGATGGGGCGGCAGGAGAGCCCTCCTCCAAGTACCACTACGAAAAAGAAAATTCCCCTCAAAGACCTGGAATTTTACGAAAAGCTAGCAAAAAAGAAAGAGGCACAGCTGCAAAAACCGGCCGTTGCCAAGACACCACCTAAGGAAAAACCGCCCACCACGGTAGCCGCCAAACCTCCACCACCCGCTAAGCAACAAGAAAAGAGTGCTGAACAGCAAAAACCATCCACAGATCGCTTCACCGTTCAATTGGCCTCCTTCAAAGACTTGACCAGCGCCAAGAAATTTGCTGCCCGCTTCAGAGGTCTAAAACACAAAGCTACCATCAGAGAAGTGGAGTTGTCCGGCAAAGGTCGCTGGTATCGGGTGCAGGTGGGTAAGCTTGCCAGCCGTGAGGAGGCCACAGCCCTGGCAAATGACTTGGCTCAGAAATATCAGCTTCACGCCTTCGTCATTGGTCTGGAAGGGTAAGTGACGGGTGTCAGGTGTCAGGTGTCAGAAGTGATAGATCTGAACACTGAAACCTTACTCTTTGTGATTTGTTATTTGGGATTTTCGGTCACATCAACACTCCAAAACTCCAGTACACCAAAACCGCTCGTCATCTTTACCGGTAAAGCCATCGAAATTTGACCTTCCCCAGAGGACGAGGTTTTCTATATTTAATAATACCCATCTAGTAGACTAACTTGACAACCATTACGGTCTCATGATTTAGTTTAGTTTAGATAGATTTTTGGATACTCTACCCCCCCGCTCTCTGGTTCCAGCGAACTCCCAGCTCCAGCGGTATTCTATCTCGAACACCTCTTTTGAATGGAATAGTATGATGAAGGTACTCTTGGTATACCCGGAATACCCGGTTACCTTTTGGAGCTTTGATTACGCCCTCAAGTTCATCTCCAAAAAAGCCGCCTACCCTCCCTTGGCGCTTCTCACAGTCGCGGCCATGCTCCCGGACGACTGGGAAGTTCGGTTGGTGGATCTGAACGTCGAGAAGCTCAAAGACGCTGATCTGAAATGGGCTGATTATGTAATGATCAGTGCAATGTTGATTCAGCAGAAATCGGTTTTCAACATTCTCGCAAAATGTCGCTCTCTGGGAACAAGGATCATTGCCGGCGGACCTCTCTTCAACAGCACGCCTGACGAATATGTTGATCTTGTGGATCATTTGATCCTGAATGAGGCAGAGCTTACCCTACCACCTTTTTTAGCTGATCTCAGAGCTGGAAACCCCAAGAAAATCTATCGCACTAACGGTTTCCCTTAGTTGAATTTGACACCCACCCCGCGCTGGGATCTGATCAAAATAGAGAAATATGCCACCTTAATGATCCAGTGTTCGCGGGGTTGTCCGTTCGATTGCGAATTCTGTGACATCACTGCCCTCTATGGCCGCAGAGCCCGGGTGAAAAATGC
>PPDG01000467.1 GCA_002899795.1 Desulfobacteraceae bacterium
AAAGCCATCAGAATTGAGTTACTATCAACTACTGCCTACTGGGTTCTTTGACTTCAGATTTTAGACCTTTTAGTACATTTTAGCTCATTTCCATTGGTAGATATCATGGACTGGATTATCGGGTTTGCCATATTGATCGTGAAACTGGGGGTGATCCTGGTTGCCTTGCTTCTCCTGGCTGCCTATCTGGTGCTGCTGGAGAGAAAATTTCTTGGCCGGCTGCAAATTCGCTACGGTCCGAACCGTGCTGGAAAGTTCGGGCTACTGCAGCCTCTCGCCGACACAATCAAGATGTTGACCAAAGAGGACATTGTGCCTGAGGCGGCAGACCGGGTTCTTTTCCTTTTGGCTCCAGCGGTGGTCGCTGCCGAGGCCCTCCTCATCTTTGCGGTTGTCCCCTTTGGCACGAGCGTAACCCTTCTGGGTAAGAAGATTCCCCTGGTCATAACGGATCTTAACGTGGGATTGCTGTATGTGTTTGCCTTAGCCTCTTTAGGGGTTTATGGAGTTGCCCTGGGAGGCTGGGCTTCGAATTCGAAATACAGCCTTTTGGGTGGTATTCGTGGTGCTGCCCAAATGATTAGCTACGAACTTTCTTTAGGGCTATCACTGGTTCCCATAGTCATGCTGGCGCGTTCCTTCAGCCTGATTGATATTGTCCGGGCCCAGGCCGACTACCCCTTTATTCTGGTACAGCCGGTCTCTTTTATAATCTTTTTTATCAGTGCCATGGCTGAGACCAAACGTATCCCCTTTGATCTCCCTGAGGCGGAAAATGAACTGGGCGCCGGTTACCACACAGAATATAGCGGTATGCGCTTTGGCCTGTTTTTCCTGGGCGAATATGTCAATCTCCAGGTATTCGGAGCGCTGGTGGCTGTCTTTTTTCTGGGGGGTTGGCGAGGGCCTTTCCTGCCGCCGGTGGTGTGGTTTCTTATAAAGATTTTAGTGATTTCTGTACTCATGATTTGGGTGAGGGGGACACTGCCACGGCTACGCTACGATCAACTCATGCACCTGGGCTGGAAGGTGTTGGTACCCCTGGCGTTAATAAACATTGTGGTAACGGGAGCAGTACTTTTGGTATAGAAATCCGAAACTCGAAGCACGAAATTGGTCCTCCGGACTCCCCACCGTTCGGGCGGGGCCCCAGTTTCGAAACAAATTCGAAATACGAATTTTCGAATGTTCAAAACAAAGCTGATTAAATACGAGTGAGATGTTTTGGTCATTAGGATTTTGATATTTTGAACATTGTTTCGTATTTCGTATTTCGATATTCGAATTTGCAGGGCCCAAGAGCCGTACATATGGAGTAACGTTTAACTAAAGAATGTTAGGGGTTTTTATGAGATCAGCCCTGGAGGCCGTGAAGGCCCTGGGAAGTGGGTTTGCCACCACATTTAAGCACCTCTTCCGCAAGCCCATTACCGAAGAATACCCGGAATACAAGCGGCCATTACCGGAACGGTCGCGGGCCGTGATCGTGCTCACTCGCGATCCCGACGGTGGTGAGCGTTGTGTCGCTTGTTATCTATGCTCGGCTGCATGCCCGGTCAGCTGCATTTCGATGCAATCGGATGAGCGCGACGATGGCCGCCGCTATGCCCGCTGGTTTCGCATCAACTTCGCCCGTTGTATCTACTGTGGGCTCTGTGAAGAGGCCTGTCCAACATCGGCAATTCAGTTGACGCCATATTTTGAAACGTGCGAGCGCGACATCCTGAAACTTGTCTACGAAAAGGAAGACCTTCTTGTAGAACACAGCGGCAAGGATAAGGAGTACAACTTTTATAAGTACGCCGGCGTGGTAACCGAGGTTGGTGACAAAGGAGCACACGAAAGAGAAGAAAAGCCTGTCAAGATAAAGAGCAATTTACCGTGAGAGGTAGCGTCAAGACGGCATGCAGCCCTTCAACGAGCTCAGGGCAAGCAGGCAGTGGGCAGCTAGCAGCTGTCAGAGAGAAACGACACGGCGATGCGGAGAAAAGGCGAAAGGGAGAGTGCTCTATTCATCTACTCCGTTGCAGCCATATGTACTTACAATTTTAGGCACTTTAGACATTTTAGCACATTTTAGTCATTTACAACTTTAAGTTCGGTACGGTGACCGTCCCTATGGGGACCTGTTTTAAAGGTAAAACATGACCATCTATGCTGCCATTTTTTATATCTTAGCAGGCGTGATTCTGGTTGCCACTGGGCTGGCTATTACCCGACGCAATCTTGTGCATTCGATAGTGTACTTGGTCATCTCTTTTTTCGGCAGCGCCATGCTCTATTATCTCTTTGGGGCACCTCTTCTGGCTGCTCTGGAAATTATCATTTACGCCGGGGCAATTATGGTCCTGTTTCTTTTTATCATTATGATGCTGCGGGTGGAGCCGTCTGCTCTGCGGAAACCCACACTTCGACAATGGCTTCCAGCCGGGGTTCTAGGCCTAATCTATATCGCTGTCGCCATTCTTGTAGTCACTACAGACCCCGGCAGTCAGACCATTCTGGAAACAGCCCTGGTAAGGCCAAGGGTTTTCGGACGATTTCTTTTCCAAAGATATTGGCTTTCAGTGGAGATCGTCTCCTTCTTGCTACTTATCGCCCTGATTGGCGCTCTGTATTTGGGAAAAGCCTTTGCGAAAGAAAGTGGAGACCAAAAAGAGGATCAAGCATGATTGTGCCGTACAGTCACATTCTCATGTTGGCAGGGATACTTTTTGCGATGGGGGTGTTTTGTGCGGTTGCCCGTCGCAACCTGATCATGATGCTCATTGGTGTTGAAATCATGCTGAACGCGGCCGGACTTGTTTTTGTGGCGGCGGCACTGCGCTGGCAACAACTTGAGGGGCAGGTTTTTGTGCTCTTCATCTTTGCCATCGCAGCTGCTGAAGTCTCGGTGGGGTTGGCCTTAATTGTCTATGCTTACAGACGAACCGGCTCACTTGATCCAGAGACATACAACATTCTCAAGTGGTAATGGTGGTGTCTGTTGATGTGGGAAGGGCATAGAGCGTAGAGTAAAACGAGGCAGAAGTTGATGAAAATTACAAATCACAAAACTCAAATAACAAACAAATTCCAATGACCGAAATTCCAAATTCCAAACCTGTTTTGGTCATTGAGTATTGGAATTTGAGAT